>JAYUWQ010000468.1:0-4111 GCA_043753485.1 bacterium | reverse complement strand
ATTCCTGAAGGACATGGTGCGTTTTGCCTGACAAATCCCATGCCTGACCAGCCCTCCTCCGCCCCGCCCCCTCCTGCATGGCGCCGCTGGATTCCCAGCCCCGGCACGGCAGGGCTGCTCGCCGGCCTGACAGTGCTGGTCTGGATGCTGCGCAGTTCGGTGGTGACTTCCAGGTCGTTGGTCAAAGCGAGGGAGCGCTGGACCACGGCCCGCGAAGGCACGGCAGGCGCTTCGTTCAAATGGGAGGATGCGGCGGTGCTGGGCACGCACTGGTCCACCCTCACGGCGCTGGGCTTGTTGATCGCGGCCCTGCTCACCCTGCGGTGGTGGCATCCGCCAGCGTCACCCGTGGCCCCGCCGCCCGCTCCTGCGCCGTGCGCACCACGCTGGTTTCTCCCGGCCCTGGCAGGCATCGTCCTGCTCGGTGGAGCCCTGCGGGCGCCTCTCGCCAGCGGCAGCCTGTGGTGGGACGAACTCTGGAATGTCAAATACGCCACGGTGGGAGAATGGCGCCAGGACGCCGGCAATGCCGATGAAGTCCATTTTGTGCCAACGTCGTGGACCCGGGCTGCCTGGTATTATAACAAGCCCACCAACCATCCCGTCTTCACCCTTCCTTCCAAGGCCGCCCATGAAGTCTGGCGCACCCTGACCCGGCCGGAAAACCCCGGAGCCTTCAACGAACTGGTGTTGCGCCTGCCAGTGCTGCTGGGGGGGCTGACCGCGATGGTCCTCACCGCTTTGCTGACACGCCGGCTGGCCGGGGAACGTGCGGGAATCCTTGCCGCCCTCCTGATGGCCCTGCATCCTTGGCTGATCCGCTATGGCGTGGATGCCCGCAGCTACGGCCTCGCGGTGGCCTTCATGGCCGGCGCCATCTTTTCCCTGGAGCGGGCCACTTCAGCCGATGCCCGGCACCCCGGGGTCTGGTGGTGGGCCTTTGGCGCGTCCCAGTTCCTGCTGATGTGGTCACATGTCCTCGCCCACCTCGCGGTCTGCGCGGGACTGTTCGGGGCCGCCGTGTGGCTGATCCTCCGGCGCGGCGGGGATGGCAAAGGCCGTCAATTGGCCCGCCTCATGGTCATCAATGCGGTCGCCGCCGCGCTTCTGCTGGTGGCTTTCCTGCCCAATCTGCTGCAGGCGGCCACCTGGGGGGAACGCAATGAGGATGGCAATCTCCTCACCCCTGACTATTTTCTGCGTACCCTGACTCAGGTCGCCGCCGGCATGGATCCACCCTCCCCGGCAGAGAGCATCTCCCCGGAGTGGGCCGGACTGCTTTTCTGCCTCATGGCGGGGACGGGGTTGGCTGTGATCGGGGGAATGGTCCTGCTGAAACAGAGACCCGGGGCCGCGGTGATTCTGTTGGCCACCCTCGGCGCCACCCTCCTTTTCCTTGCCGTGGTGCACCTGACCGGTTTCTACTTTTATCACCGTTTCATCATCACGGTCATCATCCCTCTGGTGGTGCTGGTGGCAGCGGGTTTGAGCCGGCTCCCCGGCCCGGTCCTGCCGGCGGCCGTGCTGCTGGGTTTTGCCAGCCTGACTTTTCCCCGGACCCGGCTGCTGCTGACCCGCAGCTACGCGCCTTTCCGTGAAACGGCCGCCGATCTGCGGGCGGAAGCGGCCCATCATCCCGGCAAGCTCATCCCGGTGGGTTATGGCCTCGGCTCACATGTCATGCAGTGTTATTATCCGGAGCTGCGCGATATCCGCGGCAATGCCGCACCGGCTTTGCAGGAACTGATCGATCAGGCCCGGCGGGAAAACCGCCCGCTGCTGGTGGCCCTGGGTTATGAAGGTATCAACCGGCTGAATCTTCCTGACGGATTCAAGCTGTTGGATGATCCGGCACTGTTTGAAAAAATCAGCACCCGGCATGGGCTCGAACCGGAGTTCACCTTCCACCTGCTCCGGCTGAAACCGCCGGCCCCGTAAGGCGGAGGAACTCCCGGTTCCTGCCTTCCCGCCAACTTCACCGCGATAACTCGGATTAAAATGACACCGGGGGTGTCGGGATGGCGGGCGGCCACGCTTCGGAATGACTCTGGTCAGGGCCCAGCCTTCCAACCGAAGGCGGCCGCCAAGGACTTTGATGACATTTTTGCCCCCAGTCGGGTGACGCTGACACGATCCTCCAGCAGGACGGGCCGGGCCGGTGCCCGTATCTGAACTGCTGGGTTTGAAGGTATTCGCTGATGCTGGAAGGGCTCATGGCTGGCTTCGCGCCCACGGTATCATTCTTTCCGGGTCAATCACCCTCTCGTTCCTCCCTTGGGGCAGGGAACTCAAGTCTCATCTTTTTGAGTGAATCTTCGGCGGAGGCACCTGCGAATTGCCATTTGTCATTTCCGGAAATGCATCCACACTCCACTCTCCCATGTTGACCTTTTCCATTTATCTCGTTGGCGTTCTGCTCGTCATTGTGTGCCTGCTGATCGTGCTTCTCGTGCTGATGCAACGTCCCAAGCAGGAGGGCCTCGGCGCCGCTTTTGGCGCTGGGGTGACCGATCAGATCTGGGGTTCCCAGACCACCAACGTCCTGCAAAAAGGCACGGTTTATCTTGGCGTGATGTTTTTCGTGCTGAGCATTACCCTCTGCGTGTTGGAAGCCCGGAAGTCCCGGCAGTTCACTGGCATGAACGTGCCGACCGCTCCCGTCGTGGCAATCCCGGCTTCTCCGGCCACTCCTGCCAGCACCACCTCCACCCCGTTTGAAATTACCCCGGCTCCAATGACCCCAGTCACGGAAACGCCGGCTCCCGCGGCCCCACCGGTGGAAACGCCCGCCGCCACGCCAGTTCCGGCTGAAGTTCCTCCCGCTACCCCGGCCCCTGAGGCTCCCGCCCCGGTCGTGGAAGCTCCCGCCGCTCCCGTAGAAGCCCCCGCCAAATAATCTGCCCACTCCCACTTCCAAGCGCCCGGTCCGTCCGGGCGCTTTTTTTATTCAGACCATCCTGCCTCTGGCCAAGCCATCTTTCGCCCCATGTCCCACGATCCTGCCCTGCTCCAACGTCTCGCCGCTTCCACCGGTACTCCCTTCTGGCTTTACGATGCTGCGGTGATCCGCCAGCGCATCGCCGCCATCAAGACCATTACCTCAGGGGAGGGCGTGGAGGCCCGGTTTGCCATGAAAGCCTGTCCGGCCACCAAGGTTCTCCAGGAAATGGCCGCCGCCGGGATTTGGATTGACGCGGTCTCCGGCAACGAAATCCTCCGCGCGCGGCATGCGGGCCACGCCGCCGGCCAGGAACCACCCGTGATTTGCTACACCTCCGATGTGTTCCGTGACAACGCCCTCGAAGTGGTGCTTCAGCACGGCATCCTGCCTAACATCGGTTCCCCGGGCATGATCCGCGACCTCGCGGCAGCCGGTTACCAAGGAAAAATTTCCCTGCGGGTCAATCCCGGCTTCGGCCATGGCCACGTGAACTCCTGCGACACCGGCGGCCCCAGCTCCAAGCACGGCATCTGGTATACCGATGTCCCCGCCACCCAGGCCGCCGCCACTGCCGCCGGGATGCAGGTGGTCATGCTGCACGCCCACATCGGCAGCGGTCCGCAATTTGACGAACTCCTCAGCAATCTGAACCGGCTGGTGAGCGAATTCGCCGACCTCGCGCCTTCCCTGCCCCATCTTGAAGCCGTCAGCCTCGGCGGCGGCATTCCTCACAATTACCGCGACCCGTCCGCCACCCTGCCCCTGGAAAAGCTGGGCGCCCTCTTCACTGCGGCCCGGGAAACCCTCAGCCAAGCCGCGGGCCGCCCGCTGCGCCTCGAAATCGAACCCGGCCGTTATTACGTCGCCCCTGCCGGTACTCTGGTCACCCGCGTCACCGATGTGAAACAAACCCAGACCAACGAAAAGGGCGCTGGAGCCACCTTCGCCATGGTCGATGCCGGTTTCGTCGATCTCGTCCGCCCGGCCATGTATGGTTCCTGGCACGGGATTGAAATCGTGGGCCGTCCCGCAGATGTGCCCACCGAGCCCATCGTGGTGGCCGGCCCGCTTTGCGAAAGCGGCGATGTCTTCACCCGCGACGACGCCGAACTCATCCAACCCCGCGACCTTCCACGCCCCGTTCCTGGCGACCTCCTCACCCTACGTGAC
>JAYUWQ010000467.1:0-4111 GCA_043753485.1 bacterium | reverse complement strand
GCAGGAATCAGGGCAGACTGAAGAGGGGAAAGGCCGCAGGGCCGGGTTGGGAGACAGGACGGGGAAGAAGCTGGGAAGAAGGACATCGCGTTTGGTGGACTGGGCAGCCGGTGGGGTCTCCTAACGGGGGGCGGGCTGGACATGAGGGTAGCCAGACCGCCGGTACCGACAAGGATTTTTTGGAAAAAGGGGTGAACTTTTTAAAAAGATTTCAGTTGAAATCCAAATGCTAGGCACGTCCCCCGTGGTGGCGTTGGCCCGGATGGGTTTTGTGCGGGATAATAGTTGTCCTGGCGCCGGTTGGCCTGATAATCTCGCGGTTTTTCCATCCCTCATGAGTAAATCCCCCGAGTCCCACCTGGTCGAAGAGCGCACTTTCCACCCATCCGCAGAATTTTCCAAAGCTGCGCACGTGAAAAGCCTCGCTGCCTACAAAAAGAAATATGCCGAAAGTATCAAGGATCCCGGAAAGTTCTGGGCAGCCGAGGCCTCGGAGCTGACGTGGCAGCAGCCGTGGGAGACGGTGCTCGAGTGGAAGCCTCCCTTCGCCAAATGGTTCTCCGGAGGGAAATTGAACGTGGCCGAGAACTGTGTGGACCGGCATGCCGCCAATCCGGCCCGCAAGAACAAAGCTGCCATCATCTTTGAAGGCGAACCCGGGGACCGCCGCACCCTGACGTATCAGCAGCTCCAACGCGAGGTGTGCCGTTTCGCCAATGTCATGAAGGCTCATGGCGTGAAACCGAAGGACCGGGTGATGATTTACCTCCCGATGGTCCCGGAGGCGGCGATTGCCATGCTGGCCTGCGCCCGCATCGGAGCGGTGCACAGCGTGATTTTTGGGGGATTCAGCAGTGAGAGCATCAAGGACCGCACGGAGGACTGCGAAGCCACCATGATCATTACTGCGGATGGGGGCTACCGTCGCGGCAAGGTGGTGCCGTTGAAGGACAACGTGGACAGTGCCCTCGCCAGCGGGGCTCCCTCGGTGAAAAAGGTCATCGTGCTCCGCCGGACCAACAGCACGGTGCACATGCAGCACGGCCGCGATGTTTTCTGGCATGAGGAAGTGGAGAAGGTGAATGCCAAATGCCCCGCCAAGGGATTTGATAGCGAACATCCCCTGTTCCTGCTCTACACCAGCGGCTCCACCGGCAAGCCCAAGGGCATCCTGCATACTTCCGGGGGGTATCTGACCGGCACCTACTCCACGTCCAAATACATTTTCGACCTGCGGGATGAAGACGTCTACTGGTGCACCGCTGATGTGGGCTGGATCACCGGGCACAGCTACATCGTATATGGTCCCCTGGCCAATGGAGCCACCCTGCTGATGTATGAAGGCGCGCCTGACTGGCCCGACAAGGACCGGTTCTGGAAGATCATCGAGGAATATTCGGTCACCATCCTTTATACCGCGCCCACCGCGATCCGTGCCTTCATCAAATGGGGGGATGAATATGTGAAGAAACACGATCTTTCCTCTCTGCGGCTCCTCGGGAGCGTGGGCGAGCCCATCAATCCTGAAGCCTGGATCTGGTATCACAAGGTCATCGGCGGTGGCCGCTGCCCGATTGTGGATACCTGGTGGCAGACGGAAACCGGAGCCATCATGATCACGCCGCTGCCCGGAGCGACCCCCACCAAGCCCGGCACCGCCACGCTGCCCTTCTTCGGCATCGATGCCGCCATTCTTGATGAGACCGGCAAGGAGTGTGGTCCTGATGAAGCCGGTAAACTGGTGATCCGCCAGCCGTGGCCGTCCATGCTGCGCACCATTTATGGCGACAAACAGCGGTATCAGGACACCTATTGGAGTGAATACCCGGGCGGCATCTACCTTGCTGGCGATGGAGCCCGCCGCGACAAGGACGGCAATTTCTTCATCGTCGGCCGCTTGGATGACGTGTTGAATGTCTCCGGACATCGCTTGGGTACTGCTGAGGTTGAAGGCGCCCTCGTTTCCCACCCGGCTGTGGCCGAGGCCGCCGTGGTGGGCCGCCCTGATGAAATCAAGGGTCAGGCGGTGGTCGCCTTTGTCACCCTGAAAGGTGGCATCGAACCCTCCGAGACCTTGAACAAGGAACTGAAGCTGCACGTCGGCAAAGTCATTGGCGCCATTGCCCGCCCCGACGATATCCGCTTCACCGCGCTCCTCCCCAAGACCCGCAGCGGCAAAATCATGCGCCGCCTTCTGAAGGAAATCTGCGCCGGCGGCGACGTCAAAGGAGATACCACCACCCTGGAGGATTTCAGCGTTGTGGCCAGCCTGCAAGCCTCCGGCAAGGAAGACGGGTAGTGACAGGCACTATGCAGCCCTTTTTCCCTGTGGCTTGGCTGATTCCGCAGGCCATCAAAGTTGTCGTTCCGCACCGGGATGGATTCCCTCCACCCCGGTGCCGATGATGCGCAGCTGTCGTTTGCCTTCCGGCCCGGTCCGCGCTTCATTGCCCTCCCCATGTTGCTTCCTGTTACCCCTGGTATTTGTTATCTCGTCGGCGCCGGTCCCGGCGATATTGGTCTGGTCACGCTCCGTGCCAAAGAGTGCATCGAAGCCGCCGACGTGGTGGCCTACGACTATTTGGTGAACAAGCAGGTCCTGGCCTGGATGAAGCCTGGGTCCGAACTTCTCTACGTCGGCAAGCAGGCGGCCAACCACGCGTTGCCCCAGGAAGAAATCAATCAGTTGCTGATCCGCAAGGTGTTGGAGGGCAAAATCGTGACCCGGCTCAAAGGAGGTGACCCTTACGTTTTCGGGCGGGGAGGCGAGGAGGCGCAGGAACTGAATGCGGCCGGTTGTCCCTTTGAAGTGGTGCCGGGCATTTCCTCCACCATCGCAGGTCCCGCCTACGCGGGGATTCCGGTGACCCATCGCGATTTCAATACCCAGCTCACGATTTTTACCGGCCACGAGGACCCCACCAAGGAAGTGAGCAGCCTCGATTTTGCGAAAATCGCGCAGGCCGATGGCGTAAAAGTCATGCTGATGGGGGTGGGCCGGATGGGTGAACTGACCGGCAAGTTGATGGAGCATGGGGCCGCCGCAGACACCCCGGTGGCGCTGATCCGCTGGGCCACGACCGGCCGCCAGCAAACCTTGACAGGCACGCTGGGCACCATCGCCGCTCTCGTGGAAGCCCAGGGATTCAAAGCCCCGGCGGTTTGTGTGATCGGTGGGACGGTGGGGTTGCGTCCCGAGTTGAATTGGTTTGAGCGCCGTCCTTTGTTTGGAAAACGGATCGTCGTCACCCGCACGCGGGCCCAGGCGGGCGTGCTGAGTCAGGGGCTCCGGGCACTTGGTGCAGATACTTATGAGTTGCCGACGATCCGGATCGAAAAGCCTCACGACCTGATAGGTTTTGGCGAAATGGTGCAGGAGTGCCACAAGTATGAGTGGATCATCTTCACCAGTCCCAATGGGGTGGAGGCCTTCTTCAATCTCTTTTTCAAGCTCTACAAGGATGCCCGCGATATTGGGGCGGTCAAACTGGTGGCCATCGGTCCCGGGACCGCCAAGAAAATCGCGGAATACCATCTCAGTGTGGACTTTATTCCGGAAAAGTCCGTGGCTGAATCGCTTGTGGAGGAATTCATCGAGCACGCCGGCAGTATAGAAAACCAAACCGTCCTTTGGGTCCGCGGCGAATCTGCCCGGGATGTGGTGGCTCAGAAGCTGATGGAAAAAGGGGCGATTCTCGATGAAGCAATCGCCTACCGCACCGTGCCGGAAACCGAGGATGTGGCTGGAGGGCAGGCCCGGTTCAGGGAAGAAGGGGCCGATGTCCTGACGTTTGCCAGTGGGAGCGCGGTCGACCATTTTATGGCGCTTAATATTCCCATCCCGCCGGAAACCAAAATCGCCAGCATCGGTCCGGTCACCACTGCCGCTCTGAAGCGCCATGGCCTGAAAGCTCATATCACGCCGGCGAGTCATGACATTCCGGGTTTGATCAAGGCGATTGCCGCGCATTTTGCCAAGTGAGGGTGACGGAGCGGCGGGAGCACGCCAAGTGCCGGTTAGCACGTTAGCGATCAGGGTGGCAGGCCACTTTCCCGGCTTGCTCCCCATCGCGGGGCCGTCGAAATAAAAGAATGAGTTCCAGTCTTCCCG
>JAYUWQ010000466.1:0-1695 GCA_043753485.1 bacterium | reverse complement strand
AGTGAGGCCAAGGCTTCCGGAGCCATCCTCTCGCGCATGGATGCCGCCCGGGCTTTCCGCGGTTGGGATCTCTTCCTCTCCGCGGGACGTCCGGCGGTGCATATCGTGGACCAGTGGCCCGACAAGGCGCTCAAAGTGACCGCCAAGGCCACCCTCACCGACGGAGCGTGGCACCATTTGATGGTTGTTTTTGATGGCACAAAGGCCGGCCCGGAAGCCGTCTCGCTCTACGCGGACGGCGTGCTCCAGGCCGTGGACGTGGAGCAGAACAGTCTGGGGCCAGATATTTCGGTCGACGTCCCGGTCCGGATCGGAGCCCGCAGCAGGGGGACCGATGGGCTTGATGCCGTGGTCAGCGCCAAAGTCGCGGTCCAGGACGTCCGCATTTATAACACCGGCCTCTCCCCTGAGGAGATTCAGCGGCTGTCCCTCAGACTTCCCCTGCAACAATGGCTCGCGACCGCTCCGGCTTCCCGCACCGAACCTCAAAAGAACGCCCTGTTTGACCGCTATGTGATGGCCTACGACCAACCCGGGCAAATCCTGCAGAAGGAATTGGCCGCACTCGAAGGCGAACTGCAAGCCGTCCAAAAGGGCACCGTGAAGACCTTGGTGATGGAGGAGAAAAAGGAGGAGCCCTTTGCCTTCGTCCTCGCCCGAGGGGACTACCAGAAAAAAACCGACCGCGTCGCTCCCGCCACCCCGGGGGCCCTGCCCCCCATGGATGCCGCTGCGCCCCGCAACCGACTCGGTCTCGCCCAGTGGCTGGTCTCGAAACAGAATCCGCTGACCGCCCGCGTCACGGTGAACCGGGTGTGGGGTTATCTCTTCGGCACCGGCATCGTGGAAACGACCGAGGACCTGGGCATCAGTGGCGCCCGCCCGGTGAACCAGGATCTGCTGGATTGGCAGGCGGTCACCTTCATGGACAGCGGCTGGGACTACCGTGCGATGGTGAAACGCATGATCCTCTCCCAGGCCTACCGGCAGTCGGCCGCCCTCACTCCCGCCAAGCTGGAAAAGGACCCGCTCAATCTTCTGATCTCGCGGGGGCCCCGCTACCGGCTGGATGCCGAGCAGATCCGCGACGGAGCGCTCGCCGCCTCCGGGCTGCTGGTACCGGTGGTGGGCGGTCCGCCGGTGCGGCCCTATCAACCCGATGGGGTCTGGGAAGCGGTGGCGATGCCGGGCTCCACCACGGCAAACTACCGGCAGGATCAAGGGGAGGGGCTCTACCGGCGGTCCATGTACACCCTCTGGAAACGCACCGCCCCGCCGGCCAGCATGGATATTCTCAATGCCCCCAGCCGGGAAACGTTCTGCACCCGGCGGGAGCGCACCAACACCCCGCTCCAGGCATTTGTGACCATGAATGATCCGCAGTTTGTGGAAGCGTCCCGGCAGCTCGCCGCCCATGCCATGGCCGCGTCGCCGGATCCGGAGGCGCGTCTGGATTTTGTGACCGCCCGCCTTCTCTCCCGCGCCTTCACCGCCGCCGAGCGGGCCGTTTCCCACCGCACCCGGGAACGCGTTCTCGCCGCCTATCAGGCCGATGCCGCCGCCGCCCAGGCGCTGATTACGGTGGGCGATTCCAAAGCAGATCCCTCGCTGCCTCCCGCGGAACTCGCCTCGTGGACCCTCGCCGTCAGTCAGATCCTGAACATGGATGAATCCCTGACCAAATAACCCCTTCCC
>JAYUWQ010000465.1:0-11052 GCA_043753485.1 bacterium | reverse complement strand
AGACCACGCCGTCGTGATACATGTCCTCTATGAATTCGAAGGCCACGCGCTCGATGGCGCTGCGGGTTTGCATGACCCCGCAGGTGTGCACGAACCCCTCCAGATACTCCGGCAACGAACCACGTTGCGCTCCCCGGTGGAACCAGGCGGCCAACTCTTCCGGATGGGAGAAGGGCAAACCCGTATAGCCATTTTCCACGGCGAGGTCGATCACCGTCTGCGGCCTCAGCCCGCCGTCGAGGTGTTCATGCAACAAAACCTTGGGTAAGGAACGGAGGAAATCTTCGGAGAGCATGGGCTATCCTAAGTGGAAAACCTGCCAGCCGCAAGGTTGCCATCCTTATGGACCAGGGGCGCCGCAGCCCACCCGGCGCAGTGCCATGGAAGGGAATTCACACCGCATCCTGACAATTATCCCTGCTCTCCCGCGCCCTGTCTGCCGCAGAGCCATGCCCCCAGGCTAAAGCACCCCGCGGATTGCCTGCATCAGATCGCCGTAGTCGTCGAAGGCGGGGAACTGGGGAAACTGCGCACGGATGCTTTCCGGGGCGTGGAAAAGAAAGCCGGCATCGGCCTGCCCCAGCATGGTGGTGTCGTTGAAAGAATCGCCGGCCGCAATGACGCGGTAGTTGAGTCCCTGCAATGCCTCGACGGCGCGCTGTTTTTGGTTCGGCTGACGGAGCTTGTAATCCGTGATTTTCCCATTCTGCACCTCCAGTTGGTGACACAGGATGGCGGGCCAGCCGAGTTGGCGCATCAGAGGCTGGGCGAATTCCCCGAAAGTATCAGACAAAATCACCACCTGGGTCAGTTCGCGGAGTTCGTCCAGAAACGCCTTCGCCCCGGGCAGCGGTTCGAGGGTGCCGATCACCTCCTGGATCAGCCCGAGCGTGAGGCCGTGCTGCTCCAGCAAATCGAGGCGGTAGCGCATCAGCACGTCGTAGTCCGGCTCGTCACGGGTGGTGCGGCGGAGGGCCTCGATCCCGGTCCGCTCCGCCACGGCGATCCAGATTTCCGGGACGAGGACGCCTTCGAGATCGAGCGTGACGATGGTTTGCGATTTCATGGCGCGTCCTTTCCATGCGGCGGGGCGCTTGTCCAGCGGGGGTGGTGGGAAGTTGTTCACCGGATTCCTCACCGTCTGCCCACGGGTTATCCACGGGTTATTCCCAATGCGCTAGCCCTTTGCGCTTTCCCTGTCCGTTTCTTTGCCGCATTGAACGGATTACATGTCTGAACCTGCCTCATTCCCGTCGTCCAACAGTGCCCCCGCCCTCCAGGGGAAAGGCTGGCGGAACAAAACCGAGGCTCCCGCGTGGAATGACCCGACGCGCCCCCTGCCCAGCGCCCACGACATGGAGCGCGGGGTGCTGAGCTGCATGATGCAGGCCCCGGAATACGCGGTGGGGGCGGCGATGGAGCTGCTGACGCCACAGCATTTCCACGTGCCCGCCCACGAGATGCTTTACGGGCTGCTGGTGGAGCAGAACGATGCCGGCAAACCGATTGATCCGGTCTCGATCCAGCAGTTGCTGATGGACCGGAAGCTGATGGAAAACGTCGGCGGTCCGGCGGCGGTGGCGGAGATTTACACGTTTGCCCCCACGCCGGCCCATGTCACCCACTACGCCACCCAAGTGCGGGAAAAAGCGACCCTGCGCCGCGTCATCACGTCCTGCAGCGAGTGTATCAACCGGGCCTTCGAGGACCAGGAAAACGTGGGTCCTCTGCTGGATGAAGTCGAAGCCCGTATTCTCGGCATCCGCGAGGATGAAGTCGGCAAAAAGGGCATGCTGACCATGAAGGAACACGTCTTCAAAGCGATTGATGACCTTGAGGCCAAAGCCGCAAATCCCAATGCGATCAACGGGATCGCAACCGGATTCAAGATTCTGGACGAGATGACCGGCGGGATGCATGCCGGGGAAATGATCATCGTGGCGGCCCGTCCCTCGATGGGGAAGACCTCGTTTGCCATGAACATTGTGGAAAACGTGGCCGTGGACCAGAACCGGCCCTGTGCGGTGTTCAGTCTGGAAATGACCGCGGACAGTCTGGTGCAGCGTCTGATTTGCTCGCGGGCCAAAATCAACATGCGTTCGCTGATGAGCGGGCAGTTTTTGAATCAGGGATCGTTCCAGATGATGACCCGCGCGGCCAGTGCGCTGGCCGGCAGCAAGATTTTCATCGACGACACCCCGGCCCTTTCGATTCTGGATCTACGCTCGAAGGCCCGGCGGCTGCACAAGATGCACAAGATCGAAATGATCATGGTGGACTACCTCCAGCTCTGCCGCAGCACCAGCCGGCGCGCCCAGGACAACCGGCAGCAGGAAATCGCCGAAATTTCCAGTGGTCTGAAAGCCCTCGCCAAGGAACTGAGCCTGCCGATCATCGTTCTGGCCCAGCTGAACCGCGGCGCGGAAAACCGGACCAGCAACAAACCCAAGCTAAGCGACCTGCGCGAATCCGGCTCCATCGAGCAGGATGCCGACGTGGTCGGCCTGTTGTTCCGTCAGGAATATTATGCGGAGGACGATGACGCCCGGGCGGAAAGCGCCGGGGAGGCCGAATTCCTCATCGCCAAACAACGCAACGGCCCCACCGGCGGAGTGCCCCTGACCTTCCGCAAGGAATTCATGCGTTTCGAGGACCGCGAGGGCGAGGTCTCGGAAATCTGAGCGCGCCAAGCCGGTGGGCGGAAAGCAGCAGTCAGGGGTTTCCCCTTCCCTGCCCAAACAAAAAACCCTGTGCCACCCAGGACGGGCAGCACAGGGTTTGAAGTCAAACGGCTGGATGTCAGGCGGAACGGCGGCGGCGGGTGCCGAAGAGCAGTCCCAAACCAGCCAGAGCGGAAACTGCCGCCGTGGGTTCCGGCACCACCGTCAGGTTCACCTGATTGGCAATGCTGGTGTTGATGGTGGAACCCGGGTAGGACGCGAGAAAACCAGACTGCAGGGAGAGACCGTTATTTGTCAGGCTGCCGGTATAATCAAAGATACGGTAGCTGCCGTTTCCAAAACCCGCGAGCGGCGTGATCTGGAGGGTGCCGTCCAGGGTGAGATTCCCGGTGACGTTGATGAGGTCGTTCACATTGCTGCCGACGATGCCTGGGGTAGCCAATTCGTATGCCAGGGTCGTGCTGGAGAGGAGTCCCAACGTCCCCACACTCAAGGTGCCGGGGCCAGTGCCGGGAGCCAGAATCGCTCCTTCCGCCACCGCTACGCTGCCCACCGTGCCGCTGCCGGCCAGAGTCGCCCCATTGGCGATGTTGAGGCTGCCAGAGACGCTGCCGATCACCACCAGGGTGCCGCTGCTGATGGTCGTGAGTCCCGCGTAGGTGTTAGCTCCGCTGAGGGTGAGGGCTCCGGTTCCCGACTTGGTCAAGCCACCCGCGCCATCCAGCCCAGCTCCGATGCCGATGCTGAAAGTTGTAGTGTCGATCAGGATTCCTCCTGCTTGGACTTCGGTCTCCGCCGTGTCCAAACCGGGCAGGAATTCGGCCTGATTGGACAGAGCCACCACCGAGGTGCCGTTGAAGTTCACCTGAGGAACCCCGCCACCAGCGGCGTCGGCGATGGTGTTGATCCGGAGAGTTCCTCCGTTGAGATTGAGGGTCCCGGCGGTGGCATCACCCACCAGAACGTTGGCGGCGGTGACGTTGGCGGTTCCACTGATATTGGTCCGGTTGGTGGTGCCTGTTCCCAGCCAACCAATGATTATGTTCCCAACACTGGTGGAAGTCCCGCCCTGGAAGTCGACCAAGCCGTTGCCGGCGATCCCGGCGTTGTCTTCCCCGATCCGGATGTCATTGCTGACATTCATGGTCCCACCGGTCTGAGTGAGGGTGCCCTGTCCTCCGAGACTGCCCACAACGATGTGGTTCGGGCCCGTTTTATTCAGAATGGCATTACCGCTCAGGGTATACGCACCGGTAGACCGGTCGCGGCCAATGGCCATCCAGTTGCCCACGTTGACGGTTCCCGAAGAGTGGTTCACGGTTCCATTACCACCGATCCCCTGGCCCGCCCAGAATTCGGCCGTGGAGGTGAGGGTGCCACCGGTGACGTTCAGGACGCCAACAGAGCCGGCTCCTTCCCCGATGATGAAGCCCTGACCACCATCGGTTCCGGTCATCGTCGCGCCGGGGCCGACATTGATGGTGCCGGTGCCACCGGCCCGGCCGGCATACCAGCGGGCCGCATTGGCGGTCGCATTGGCAATCGTATAAGTGGCATTATTGCCCGCTTGGTCGCCAATGAAATTCCATCCGGTGACGGCATGGGTGCCGCCGGATTGGTTGATTGTGCCCGTGCCCCTGACAAAAGTATCCTGGATGGAGTTGGTGTTCGAAGTGATGTTGGCGATACCGCTGGCGACGAACGCAAAATTGCCCGCGCCACCGCTGGGAGGGCCGGCCGGAGTCCATTCCGCAGGTGCCGACCAGTCGGCATTGTTCCCATTCCAATTAAAATCGACCGCCAGGGCGGCGGAAGGGGCAGCGGCAAGAGCGAACAAAAGGGGACGGATATTCATGGATTTCAGAAGCTGGAAATAATCGCCAATGGACGAGACACCCTTTTCTATCCACCAACCGCCTCTGTAACAATCTGAAAATCAAATGATATCATGCCGCCAGACCTAAAGAATACGTCACCCGCACGGCGGGGATTTATCGGTTCGGAGGAGTCACCGGCCCGGGTGGGCTGCTGGAATTCGAAGCCGCTTCGGCCTCCTGGATCTGACTTTTCGATAATTTCAGCTTCAACACCTCAAACCGCTCTTTGCCGGCCGGGAGGCCGTTGGCGGCGGCACGGAGGTAATTTACGGCGGCACTCACCGGATTGGCCGTAGTGCCTTCGCCGCGCTCGAACATTTCCCCCAGCAGCAACTGGCCAAGCCCGGAATTCGCTTTGGCGGCGGCGGCAAAGGCCGCCCCCGCCTTGTTCAGGTCCAAAGGAATTCCCACCCCAAAACGATAACAATTCCCCAGATTCACCATCGCCGCGGTATTTCCCTGGTCGGCAGCGGCATGAAAGTAGCCGGTGGCGGCGGTCGGGTCTTTTTCCACCCCCCGGCCCTGCTGAAGACAGATGCCGGCTTCGTTCAGCGCGAAAGGATGACCGGTTTGGGCCGCTTTGGAGATCCATTTCCAACCTGCGGCCGGGTCTGCCTCCGCGCCCTGCCCGGCTGAGATCATCATGCCAAGGCGGCACATCCCGGCTGGTTCCCCCTGATCGGCCGCCTTGCGGAACCATTGCAGGGGTTCGGCAAAGCTGACGTCGCGTGCCTTGGGGTCGATCTGCTCCATCAGGAGAGCGCCATAAGCAGCCTGGGACGGAGCATGCCCGCTTTCAGCAGCCTGCTGGATGAGAAATTTGGCGCGTTCCGGATCGGCTTTGACGCCGGCCACTCCGGATTGGAGCAAACGGGCGAGGGCGTATTGGGCCGGTGCATAACCGGCGTCCGCAGATTTCTCCAGCAACGCAGCCCCGTCTTCCGGTTTGGCGCCTTTGATGCTTCCGGAAAAGATGAGATTGGCCAGCGTCAACTGGGCCGCGGCATCCCCGAAAGCGGCGGCCTTTTGCAGCGCCGGAAGATCAGGCCCCGGATTGGCCGGAGCAGCGGGAGGCGTTTTTTCCGATCCCGGCAGCTTTTGACTTAGACTTGGCAGAGGAGTGCCTTGGCCGGTAGCCTGGCCAGAAATAATGGGACTGCCCCCTAAAATGAGACCGAAGGCCGATACCGGCAACGCAGAGCGGAAAATCATGAGGGGATTGATTGGTTTTTCAAAAACAGGCGTCTGGCGGATGGATTCACTGCTTCTCCAGCACCACCGCAGGGGCGGAATTGCGGGTGACCACGAGATCCATTTTTCCATCACCATTCACGTCCTGGACGGCGACCGCTTTCATGCAGCCGTTCAATGAAATCCCGCTCTCCAGCGCAGCCACAGGGGCGAAGTTGCCTTTGCCATCGTTTTTGAGGAGCAGGCCAATGCCGTTGTCGTAGCGCGAGGTTTCGATCTGGGGCCCATGCAGCCAGTTCTGGGCGAGGAAAAGATCCACTTTGCCGTCGCCGGTGAGGTCCGCGGCGGCGATGCCGAAAACCGGCGCATTCTGGGCCTCGCGAATGAAGGGGGTCCAGGCAAACTTGCCAGCGCCCTGATTCATCCAGGCCCCGCTGCGGAATTCGTTGGCTTCGTATTTCCCGGCGGCCTTGAGTTTGTCCTCGCTGTAAACATCCGTCAGGCTGGCGATGGCAAAGGTTTTAAAGGTCGGAAATTTTGATTTGATGAAGGGCATAGCGGTGCTGGAGCAACTGCGTCCCCGCTCGGGGTAAAGCACATCGCCCAACTCGTTTTTCTCACGCTTCACCTCCACGACCTGACATTTCCCGGAATCATCGAACACGCCGTAATAAGTCACCATCGGGTGTTCGGCATCGGGCGTTTTATACTTGCTGTTCAAGCCCAGATTCCCCGCCACGAGATCAACCTTGCCATCGCCATTCAGGTCTGCCGCGGTGAGGCTGTTCCACCACCCGGTCACGGCCGCGAGCCCGGATTCCGCCGTGGTCTCCTTGAGGCGGCCTTTTCCATTGGTGAAAAGCCTGATGGGCCCCCACTCGCAGGACAATACCAGATCAGGCCAGGAATCATCATCGGCATCAGCCCAGACGGCACTGCTCACCAGACCTGCGGTCGCCAGACCGGGCACCAGGTCTGTCATTTCCTCGAATTTCACCACCCCCTTGGCGGAGACATTCCGGAGCAGCCGGCTGCGGTCGCTGCGGGGCCAATCCTGGGCTTTGCAGCGGGCTCCGATGAAAAGATCCGTCAGGCCATCCTTGTCGAAATCGGCGGCCGCCACCGCACCGGCAAAAACGCGGATATCCGGGAGGCCGACCCCAGCGGTGAAGCCTCCCTTGCCATCATTCAGATAAAGCCGGGCCCGCTGTTCCTTGGCGTCCGGCAGAAATTCGTTGGTTCCACTGACCACGCAGAGGTCGAGATCCCGGTCCCCGTCGGCGTCGAGGAAAACCGCTCCGCTGTCCTCACAATCCTTGTCTGCGCGAAACGCTTCGGTCCATTTGCCGGCGAAGCCCCCTTTCCCATCCGCGAGGCGCAGCTGAGCCAGTTCACCGGCGCTGCCGCCGTAAAACACATCCGCTTTTCCGTCGCCATTCACATCGCCCCAGGCCATGCACGGGCCGAGCTGGCTGTAACTGTGCGGCAGCAGGGTGTGGCGCAGGAAGTCGGCTTCCCAGCCAGTGTCCTTCCCCTTCAGGGACGCCAAGGCCTGACTTTCCTTGAACAGCGGCACCGGCACCGGACGATCCGGGGTGCGCGGGGAAAGCTGGGCCGGGCGTTCCACTTTGAGCCGTTGATCCGCCTTCACCTTCGTCAGGATCTGTTCCCCGCCGTCCTTGCCGGGCCAGCGGATCTTCAACTCCGTGACGACGGTTTCGTCGCCGAGTCCGAAATGGGCCACCGGTTCATTATAGGAATGATACCCGGTCTGCGGGCTGAGGTAACGCATTTGCGCCCCGCTGCTGGTTTTGACCACGATTTCCGCCCCGATGGCGTGCCGGTTCCCTTTCGCTCCTATCAAATCCACCGCCAGCCAGTGCCGGCCTGCGGCGTCATTGCGCCAGATGGCATTCGGCTCCTCCAGATTCACGGTTACGATATCCAGATCACCGTCCTGATCCAGGTCCGCATAGGCCGCGCCATAGCTCACACCCACATGGCCGAGGCCCCAGGCATCACTGACTTCCTCGAACTTCGCGTGCCCGGTGTTCCGGTAGGCGCGGTTTTTTTCCTTCCGCATTTCGCCGTTCTTCCAGAACTCGAACATGTGTTTTCCGACCAGCATGTCCTGGGTGACTTTGATATCGCTGTCATTCATGTGGCGGCTGATGCCGTTGGTGAAATAGAGGTCCTGCCAGCCATCGTTGTCGAAATCCGCAAACTTCACCGCCCACGTCCAGTCCGTGCTGGAAACCCCGTAAAGGCGCGCGCCCTCACTGAACCGCTCCGTGCCCGTGCCGATCAGCAGGGTGTTCTGCATCTGCTGCTGCGGACTGGCGAAGTAGGCGCGCTTCGCATCCAGGCCACCCATTACCCCCATGGTGGTCTTGCTCTTGAAGTGGGACGTCGCACTCATGTCGGCCACCAGCAGGTCCGGCAGCAAATCGTTATTCACATCCCCCTGATCACAGCCCATGCTGAACCATGGCGTGTGGGGAGCGGCCTCCGCGATGACATCGGTGAAGGTGCCGTTGCCGTTGTTTTTGTAGAGACGGTCTCCGCTGATGAAGTCATTGCCGACATAAATATCGGGCCAGCCATCCCGGTTATAGTCCCACCAGGTGACGCTCAGGCCATCGCCCCGTCCGGCGATTCCTGCCTCCCGGGTCACGTCGGTGAATTTGACCACGCCATCCTTGCTGTCATTCCGGTAAAGCAGATCCGGGGTGCCCGTCGTCTCGGTGCCCCAGTGATCGAAATCATACCGCCACATGCTGTAATATTTCTCGAACTCCGGTTTCACCACCGGCAAGCCACCCTCCCCCGGCTGGGTCAGTTCCTTGATATCCTGACGCGTCCCTGCCGGGTCCTCGATCCGGTTGGTCAGCAGATACAAATCCAGATCGCCGTCGCCATCGTAGTCCGCAAAGGCTGCGCTGTGGGAACAGTCCACCGCGCCCAGCCCGCAGGAATCCGGGACCACCGTGAATTTCACCACACCATCCGCTCCGGTGGCATTCAACCACAACTGATTCGGCTGCAGGTAGCGGCACACATACAGGTCGGATTTGCCATCCCCATTGGCATCCCCGGCCGCGATTCCGGCCACCCATTCCTCCTTCCCTCCGCCACTGGCAAAACCGGAGGAGACCGTCGCGTCGGCAAACTTGATTTCCCCGTGCTCCCCGGCATTCCGGTAAATACGGCTCGCTTCCCGGCCGCCCCCAAAAACCAGCTCCGGCCGGCCATCCCCATTCAGATCCTCCACCACCACCCCACCGCAGGTCATCCCGCTGTGATAAAGATAACTCAGCGCATGGTTGATCTCCATGCGGTTGACCATGTCCACGCCCGTCTGATCAGGACCCAGCCGGACAAATTGTGTCGTGGCAGCCCCTGCCACGGGAACCGTTGCGGCCCCCGCGGGCAGGGAGGCCAGGATGAAACCGGCCGTCCCTTGGAGGAGAGTGTTGAGGAAAATAGGAGAAGTCATCGGAATTCGCAGCGTGGAAAGCAGGGAACGAGTGTGCAGTGCCCTCCCCCATGACGTCAAGCGCCACTCGGATTCCCTTGGCTGGCCCAGCCTCCCTTTCCTCCCCAGACAAGTCCTGAAGCGGGTTGGAGGATGATTCCCCGTCTCTCTAGCCCACAAAACGCCGGATCACCACGGAAGCATTGTGGCCCCCGAAACCGAAACCATTGCTGATGGCGACGTCAATTTTTGCTTCCCGGGCCACATGCGGGACATAGTCCAGATCACACTCGGGTTCAGGATCATCGAGATTGATTGTGGGGTGGACGATGCCATCGCGGATGGAAAGCACGCAGGCGGCCAGTTCGATGGCTCCGGCGGCTCCCAGCAGGTGGCCGGTCATGCTCTTGGTGGCGCTGATGAGGAGGCCATTTTTGGCATGGTCTCCGAAGGTTTTTTTGATGGCCCGGGTTTCGCAGATATCGCCCATGGGCGTGGAGGTGGCGTGGGCGTTGACATACTGGATGTCCTCCGGATTCACCCGGGCATGCTTCAGCGCCATCTGCATGCAGCGGGCGACGTGTTCGCCCTCGGGATTCGGCGCTGAAAGATGATAGGCATCGCCACTGACCCCATAGCCCACCAACTCGGCGTAAATCTTCGCCCCGCGCTTTTTGGCGTGCTCCAATTCCTCGATCACCATCACCCCGGCCCCTTCGCCCATGACAAAACCATCGCGGCCCCGGTCGAAGGGACGGGACGCGCGTTCCGGCTCATCATTCCGGGTGGAAAGAGCCTTCATATTGCCAAAACCGGCATACCCCATGGGCAGGATGGTGGCTTCCGCGCCCCCGCAGAGGAAGGCATCGGCATCGCCGAATTTGATCATGCGCCAGGCTTCCCCGATATTGTTATTGCTGGTGGCACAGGCCGTCACGATCACCATGTTGGGACCATGCAGGCCATGCTCCATGCTGATGATGCCGCTGCCGATGTTGCTGATCATCATCGGGATGGTGAATGGACTGACCCGGTTCGGGCCCTTAGTGAGGAGATTGGTGTGCTGCTCCTCATGGGTGGCCAACCCACCGATGCCACTGCCGACCATGACGCCGAAACGGGTGGGGTCGATCTGCGTGACATCCACCCCGGAATCATCCAGGGCCATTTTGGCGGCAGCCACCCCGAGGCCGGCATACCGGTCGCAGCGCTTGCCATCCTTGGGCACTTTGAAAAACGGGACGTAATCGAAATCCTTCACTTCTCCCCCGATCTGGCAGGCATAGCCGGTGGTATCAAACTGCGTGACCTTGCTCACCCCGCTTTTTCCGGCGACGAGGTTTTTCCAAAAGGTTTCGACATCATTTCCCACAGGGGAGATGACGCCCATACCAGTGATGACAACGCGGCGTTCGGTCATGGGGTAGCGGGTGCTGAAGGCTGAAAAGACAAAGACGGCGGGCCGGGCTTGTCCCGTCCGCCGTCTGAATGTCTTAGACGCGTCATTTCCGGCTGTCAAACCGGCACGCAGGCGGGTGGCCGGTCAAAAGGAGACGGAGAGGGCGACGCCGCCAAACATTTCGGCGTCCTGATCGGCATCAAGGACTTCCAGCGGCAAATTGCCGGCGATGTAGGGCGTGAGGGTGGCCGTTTCCGTCAGTTTGAGCGGCAAACCGAGCGTCAACAGCACGTGGGTGAAGCCATCTTCCTCAAAATAATTGGAGCTGTATCCCACCGCGACTGATGGCTCGAGGGCGGCCCACTCACACAGTTCAAAAGACGCCCCCACGGACGCTTCCAGATAGGTGCCGTCGCGGTCGAAATTATA
>JAYUWQ010000464.1:0-11097 GCA_043753485.1 bacterium | reverse complement strand
TCGCCACCACCCAGGAACATCATAGCATGTATGGCCGGGCCCTCGTCCGCGAAGGCACGCAGAAGGACTGGCAGGACGACGAGGATTTCGTCATGGAGCAGGGGACCGATGCCCACCTCCATGGGGGACGCGCCGAGAAAACTGCCGAAAACGCCTTCTCGCTGTATCTGCCGAACGCCGGCAGGAAGGAAGACGGCACCCGGGAACCGCTCCTGAGCGATGACCTGCACCAATGGGGCATGGTGATCGATCTCAACAGCTGCACCGGATGCACGTCCTGTCTGGTGGCCTGCCAGTCGGAAAATAACATTCCAGTGGTCGGCAAGGACCAGGTCCGCCGGGGCCGTGAGATGCATTGGATCCGGATGGACCGTTATTTTGCCACCGACCTTGATTCCGATGCGGCCTTGAACAATCGCCAAGTCGAAGGACACGAGTGGGAGGAAGATGAAATGGATGACCCTTCCATGCTGGTCGAGCCGGTCGGCTGCCAGCACTGCGAGGCCGCCCCCTGCGAAACCGTTTGTCCGGTGAACGCCACCGTTCACAGCCCGGATGGCTTGAATGTTATGGTTTACAACCGCTGCATCGGCACCCGCTATTGCGCCAACAACTGTCCCTTCAAGGCCCGCCGCTTCAACTTCTTCGATTACAACAAGCGGAACCCGCTCGTCGAGAAATCGGCCGGCCCCCTCAACTTCAACAACCTCTACGCAGGCCCGCTGGGAGATCGTCACGATACCGAACTCAGCAAACTGCAGAAGAATCCGAATGTCTCCGTCCGGATGCGCGGAGTCATTGAAAAATGCACTTACTGCCTGCAGCGCATTGAAAGCGCCCGGATTGACGCCCGGTCCCATGCCCGCAAGGACAAGTCCCGTGAACAGGGCAAATACGACGAAACGCTTGTCCTCGCCAAGCAGGATCTGCGCATCCCGACCAACGGGATCAAGGTGGCCTGTCAGGAAGCCTGCCCGGCGGAAGCCATCCACTTCGGCAATCTGCTCGACAAGGACAGCGACGTTATGAAGGTCAAAGGCAATGCCCGCAACTACGAGCTGCTCGGCTACCTCTCCGTCCGCGCCCGGACCACCTACCTCGCCCGCATCAAGAATCCGAATCCGGAATTGATTAAAGCCAGCCCCCGCGAAGCCAAAAAAGTCGGGCAGGGCAGCAAGACCCGCCCTGTTGCCGTCGCTGGCTCCACCGGCCATGGCGCCGCTTCCCACTAAGCTGGTCTTCTCCTCCTTCACCCTCTTCACTGTCACCTTACCATGGCCGAAGCCGCCCACGATCCCCACCACCCGCACGCCACCGGTCCTTCCCGCGCGAAGGTCCTGCTCCGCGAGCCTCTGGTGCTCAACCAACGTTCCATGAGTTGGGTCACGAACCGCATTTGCGGGATCGTGGAAAATCCCCAACCCAAAGGCTGGTGGTACATCATCGTGCCCTGCGTCGCCCTCGTGGCCGTCATGGTGTTCTGTTTCACCTATCTCGTCGCCACCGGCGTCGGCGTCTGGGGGCCGAACCACCCCGTGGCTTGGGGATGGGATATCACCAATTTCGTGTTTTGGATCGGGATCGGCCACGCCGGCACCCTGATTTCTGCGATCCTTTACCTCACCCGCCAAAAATGGCGGACCGCGGTGAACCGTGCCGCAGAAGCGATGACCATTTTTGCCGTGATGTGCGCCGGTCTTTTCCCGGCGCTTCACGTGGGCCGGGTCTGGATGGCTTGGTTCCTCGCGCCGATCCCGAACAGCAACGCCATCTGGCAAAACTTCAAATCGCCCCTGCTTTGGGACGTTTTTGCGGTCTCGACCTATTTCAGCGTTTCGGTCGTCTTCTGGTTCCTCGGGCTGGTGCCTGATCTGGCGACCCTCCGCGACCGCTGCAAGCCAGGCATCCGCAAGATGGCCTATGGCTTGTTTGCTCTCGGCTGGCGGGGCGGCAACCGGCAATGGCGCCATTATGAAGTTGCCTACGGCCTGCTTGCTGCCCTGTCGACCCCGCTGGTGCTTTCCGTACACACCGTAGTGTCCTTTGACTTCGCCACCTCCATTGTCCCCGGCTGGCACACCACCATATTTCCGCCCTACTTCGTGGCTGGCGCGATCTTCGGTGGGTTTGCCATGGTGCTGACCCTCATGATCCCCGTCCGGAAGATTTACGGGCTGCAAGATCTCTTCACCATGAAGCACATCGACAACATGGCGAAAATCATCCTGCTGACCGGCACCATCGTCGGTTATGCCTACTTGATGGAACTGTTCATCGCGTGGTATTCCGGCAGCCTCTACGAATTCGACGCCTTCAAATGGCGCATTCTGTATGGCCCCTACACTTGGGCTTACTACTGCATGTTCTTCTGCAACGTGATTGCTCCCCAGGTTTTCTGGTTCAAAAAAATGCGCGAGAACCTGCTCGTCGTGATGATCGTCTGCATGTTCGTCAATGCCGGCATGTGGTATGAACGCTTCGTAATTATTTGCACCACTTTGGCCCGTGATTTCCTGCCAGGCCAATGGGACATGTATCACCCTTCCTGGGTGGAAATCTGGACCTTCATCGGCACCTTTGGTTTCTTCATGATGCTGTTCTTGATCTTCCTGCGATTCCTCCCCGTCATCGCCATTGCTGAAATCAAAGGCGTCCTGCCTGAATCGGACCCGCATTACGATCCTTCCTTTGCCAAGCGCGACAACCTTGTCGCGGCTCCCGCCTACGAAGGTGACCGCCTCGAAAACCGGCCCGCCGAGACCACGGCTGTCGTCACCAACGCTGCCCCCGCCTGATCCTGCGTCGTTGTCCATCCCCTCATCAACTCTCCACCATCGAATCCATAGTGAGCACCCCATTGAAACGCGTCCACGGTTACCTCGCGGAATTTTCCTCCGCGCGGGACGTTTTCCATGCCGCCGAGCAGACCCGGGACGCAGGTTATTCCAGCTGGGACGTGCACAGCCCATTCCCTGTCCATGGCATGGATGACGCGATGGGATTGCCCCGCTCCATTCTCCCCCGTTTCGTGCTCATCGGTGGCGTCATCGGGATTACGACGGCTTTTCTCCTCCAATATCTGACCCAGGTGGTGATCTATCCCACCGTGGTCCAGGCAAAACCAGCCAATATCTACACCATCGCGGCCTTTTTCCCGGTGATGTTTGAGCTTACGATCTTGTTCTCGGCTTTCACCGCCTTGTTCACTTGTCTCGTGATGATGAAGCTGCCCCGGCTGCATCACCCGCTTTTCAACGCGCCGTCCTTTTCCAAGTTTTCGGACGATAAATTCTTCATCTGCATTGAGGCCCGGGATCCGAAGTTCTCTGCTGAAAAGACCAAATCCTTTCTCGCCGGCATCGGCGGCTCCAACATCGAGCTGGTCGAAGACGAACTTTAGTCCCGCCGCCCCCGTCCTCTGCCCTTTTCCGCCCCATGCGCTACTTCTTTTTTGCCTGTCTCCTGGCCATCGTGCTTGTGATTGGTTTCGCCGGTTTCCGCGGCGACAAGTTCAGCCGTCCCCCCATCCTGCTGCTGAACGACATGAACAATCAGGCCAAGGTGAAACCCCAAGCCTCCAACGCGTTCTTCGCGGACGGCGTGGGTTCCCGCAAACCGGTCGTGGCCACCGTTCCCATGGGGCTCGCGATCCCCTCCAAACCCGCCGCCGAGGGAGGTTATGTTGCCTATGGATTCTCCCATGGCTCGGATTATTTCAATTCGGGACGGATGGGCGAATTCTGGGGCGATGGATTCCCTGAGCAGGTCAAAGTGGATGAAGCTTTCCTCCGCCTTGGCCAGGAACGCTACAACATCAGCTGCGCCATCTGCCACGGTAAATCCGGCAATGGAAAAGGGATTACTTCCGCCCCCCAATACGGCATCGCCAACATTGCCAATTTTCACACCCCGGGATTCACCGACGCGAAAGCCTTGGATTACCGGGCGAACGGCAGCATTTACAACACGATCAATCTCGGCAAAGGCCTGATGAGTGGTTACGGAGCCAGTATACCCGTCATGGAACGCTGGGCCATCGTGGCCTGGGTCCGCGCCCTGCAACTGTCCCGCTCCGCCCCCTTGGCCGATCCTTCCGTCAAGGAAGTCTGGACTGCGCTCCAGCCTCCCGCCGTCAAATAAGTTTTTCTTTCCTGAAGCATGAGCCACCACGTTTCCGTCACCACTCTTCCGCCTGAAGGCGAGAAGCTGCAGCTTGCGAAGTTTACTTCGTGGCGCTCTATCCTGATGCTCACCGGCGCCGCCGGCGTTGCCGCCTCGCTGTTCCTCTTTTTTACCGGAGGAGAAGCCGCCAACTCCTACGCCTTCAGTTACCTGTTTGCGCTCGAAGTCTTCTTCACCATCACCGCCGGAGCTACTTTTTGGGTGCTTTTGCACAATGCTTCCAACTCTTCATGGGGGGTCGCCATCCGCCGTATTCCGGAGCTGATGACGCAGTTGTTCCTGCCGCTGTTCTTCCTCGCCCTGCCACTCTTCATGCCCTTCTTCCCAAACAAACCGGAATGGATGGGACATGTCTGGGAGTGGGTTGGCATCCATGCTCAAGTGAAGGAACACGCTCCGGTGGGAGTGTCCAGCCTGCGTGATGCACTTGCTGCCACCCACGACACGGCGCTGCTCTACAAAAAATTCCCCTACCTGCACAACGGCATGACCGGATTGATGCCCGGGATGGATATCCGCATGATTCTTTTCTTCGGCCTCCTCCTGCTCACAGGAACCAAACTCCTCAACTATTCTCTCAGTCAGGACAAGACCGGGGCGGTGCAGCCCACCTACAGTGCCCGTCGTTTTTCCTGCGGAATGCTGCCTGTATTCGCGGTCTGTTCCACCTTCGCCGGGATCGACTGGGTGATGAGCATGAACTACACTTGGTTCTCCACTATGTTCGGGGTGAATATTTTCGCGGGCTCCGCCCTCGCCTCCATGGCGGCGGTCATCCTGGTCGTGGGAACCCTCGTCAAGACCGGCCACTTCCGGCATATTGTTTCCGAGGAACACTTCCACCTCATGGGCAAGCTGATGCACGCCTTCATTATCTTTTGGGCTTACATTGCCTTCAGCCAGTTCTTCCTCATCTGGTATGCGAACATTCCCGAAGAGACCCAGTTCTACGCCATCCGTAACACGGCGGGTTGGTGGTATTTCTCCCTGGCCTTGGTTTTCCTGCACTTTGCCGTGCCTTTTGTCTTCCTGCTCAAGCGGAATGCCAAACGCAATCTGAATGCGGTCATGGCGGTCGCGGCCTTTGTCATCGGAGTCCACATGCTGGAACTTTATTGGATGATCATCCCCGAGCGCGGCCGGGCTCTTTATGAGTTCACCAGCGCTCCGGATTCCGGCCGCTTCATGCGTGATCTCCTCTTTGATGGCTTGGCGCTCCTGACGTTTGCCGGCGTCTATGGCTTTTTCCTCATCCGCCTCCTCTCAAAGCACAGCCTGTATCCCTGCGGTGACCCCCGGCTCGAGGAGTCCGTCAACGTCGTCAGCTAAATCTTACCATTTCCGCCTTCAGCTCACATATCATGGACGAACATCCTGGAGATACCCTCGGCAATCGCTTCCTTACCTTCTGGGGAGCGCTCGGCACCATCGTTGTGTTGGCGCTGGTGCTGGCCCTTTACCGCTGGATTGCGGTGCCTTCCGCCGATGCGGTCAATGACGGTGGAGTGGGCAATGCCCGCCTCGCCATCCTGGCCACCACCACCGGCGAACAGGATGTGGAATTCCACCAGGCCGCCGAAGTCGAAGCGGGAAAAACGGTCCGCCTTCCCGCCGACAGCCTTCTTTCATTCGCTGCCAAAACCCTCGCGGCCCAAAAGGCGGCTCCCGGCCCTTTAAAGACCCCGGAAGCCCTCGTCCGCGAGCAGGAGGAAAAAGCGAAAAACACCCACGATCCCAATCTTTCCAAATTCGAAGGGAAATAACTTTTCTCCCGATCCCCTTACATCATGAGTCAGGAAGACCATTCACAGCCGCTCCCGGACATTACTCCGGAAGACATTCTGCAGCGGGCAGCGATCGACCGCTCGACGCGCCTGCCAGTCCTGTTTTTCTTCACCAGCGCCGCCGCATGGTTGCTGGCGGCCACCCTGCTGGGGTTGGTCTCGTCCATCAAACTGGTCGCCCCGGGGTTCCTTGGGATTGACTGGTTGAACTACGGCCGGAGCCAGCCGGCTTTCCTCAATGCCCTCCTGTATGGATGGGCTTTCCAGGCCGGTCTGGGGGTCATGATCTGGATGATGGCCCGCCTGTGCCGCACCGAACTCAAGAATCCAATCACCCTCGTCGTCGCGGGTCACTTCTGGAACGCCGGAGTGGCGGCTGGAGTCATTGGGATCCTTTCCGGTTATGGCACCGCCATGAAGTGGCTGGAATTCCCTTCCTTCGCCTGGCCCATCCTGCTGGTCAGTTACTCCATGATTGTGGTCTGGTTGGTCGTCATGTTCGCCGCCCGCCGCAAAGGACACGTTTTTATCTCCCAGTGGTATCTCCTGGCGGCCTGCTTCTCCTTCCCTTGGATTTACCTGACGGCCAACCTGTTCCTCAATGTGTTCCAGCAGAGCGGCGTCGCCGGTCCCGCCATTGCGGCCTGGTATGCCAATAATGTGATCTTCCTCTGGCTGGTCCCAGTGGGTCTGGCCTCCTCCTATTTCATCATCCCCAAAATTGTAGGCAAACCGATCCATAGCTATCAAATGGCGTCCCTCGCCTTTTGGGCCTTGGTGGCCATCTCCCCATGGGCCGGTGCCCAGGCCTTGATCGGCGGCCCGCTTCCGGCCTGGATCCCGACCATTGCCGGTGGTGCCCAGGTGCTGTTACTGGTGCCGGTCCTCGCCGTGGCCCTCAATCACTACCTCACCGTCCGGGGGAGCCACAAACTGGTGGAGCTAAGCCCCAGTCTTCGATTCACCTTTTTCGGATCCATCGGATATGTGGTGACTTCCATCAGCGCGGCGGTGCTTTGTTCTTTGACCCTTTCCCGTTTTACCTCCTTCAGTTTCACCCAGGATGCGGTCGCCTTCTGCGCCCTCTACATGTTCTTCACCATGACCATGTTCGGCGCCATTTATTACATCGTCCCCCGCATTACCGGCTGTGAATGGATCAGTGGTCCCCGCATCAGGTTCCACTTCTGGTGGTCGGCCTATGCCTGCATCGCTTTGTGTGTCCTGCTCCTCGCGGCTGGATTTTCCCACGGCGCGGCGGCTGACACCTGGGACAACGACATGGAGAACGCCATCATCTTTTCCAAGGGCTATCTGATCGGCCAGATTCTGGCATGGATCTTCCTCATCATCGCCAACGGAGTATTCCTCCACCACTTGGCCCTGATGGTCTGCAACCGCGGACGCAAAGCAGGCTCAGCCACCCTGATTCACCAGCCTGCACCGTATGACCAGGCCGAACTAGTTATTACCACCGAAGGAGCAGAGGCATGAATAGTCTGAAACATTTTGTTCTCACCCTCGGGGCGTGCATTGCCGTCCCTACCTATTTCATGGTGGCCGCTCCCTATGCGGCCGAGCGCAACCGCCAGACCGTGGCTTACGTCATGGAGGAACCGGGCAGCGGAAAACCATTCGATGACGGGGCCTTCAAGGGCCTCAGTTACCCATCGGCCTTTGCCGGTGACCGCAAACGCGGCGAGCAGATTTACGGTCGCGAAGGCTGTGCCCAGTGCCATACCCAGGTCATCCGTCCGGACTACGCCGGGATTGATCAGTTCAAAACCAGCTGGGGCAAGGACCAGGAAGGCAAAACCATCGTTCCTACCCGGCAGACCCTGATGTGGGATTACATGCACGAGAATTTCGGCATGATCGGACAGCGCCGGATTGGTCCCGATCTGGCCAACGCGGGATATCGTTTCTCCGGCAAGGTGAATGATTTTTATCTCTATTTGTATGCTCCCCGCGCCCGCAAAGGTTGGTCCAACAGTCCTGGATTCAGGCACCTGTTCATCACCCGGCCTGTCGAAGGGCAGGGATCTGCCCATGCGTTGAAACTTCCCGCCAATCTGGCACCCGCCCAGGGCATGGAAATCGTTCCTTCCAGCGAAGCTATTGCCCTCGCCGAATATGTGCTTGGTTTGAAACGCGACCAAGCCCTGCCGGTCTCCATCACTGGAGCCAAACCAAAGCTGGAATCCAAGTAAACGCCCCTGCTGTCATGTCTTCAGATTCCTCCGATACCACACCGTCCGCCAACCCTCTCGATGTTGCCGTCGAGGGCCTGGTGATCAGGCCGGACGCCTTCGACACCCCGGTGGCCACCGCCAATGGGTCCGACCGCAAGACTCTGGTGGCCCCGGCGCTTGCCGCCGTAGCCCGCGAAAAGGCAGATTTGAGCCTCACCGCGACCCATGTTTTCCCTCTGTGGGCTTTGATCCCGATCATCGGGGTCGTGTTGGCCGCCGGTTCCTTCCTTGGAGCCAACATGGCTCTTGGACCGAACGTCAAAGGTTATGACTATGCCTTGCAGTTCCCCGATGGGGCCGACCCGGGTGGCGGCATGGCAGTGGATGAATACGATCCCAAGATCTGGTTGGCCAAAGGCAAAGGTGAATACGCCACGGTTTGCGCCAGTTGCCACCAAGCCACCGGTGAAGGAGTTCCCGGTCAATTTCCACCGCTTAAAAACTCAGAATGGGTAATTGGGGGAGAGGAAAGAGTCGCCGCCCTTTTGTTGCACGGCATTGTGGGACCGCTACAGGTAAATGGAAAGTCATACAACGGAGCCATGCCAGCCCAGGGCGCGCTGAAAAACAACAAAGCCATTGCGCAGCTGGTGTCCTACATCCGCAACGAATGGGGCAACAAAGCCAGTATAGTTTATGATGACCAGGTGGCCGAACTCCGCAAAACGCTGGCCTCGCGCACTGGCCCTTACACCGAGGCTGAACTCAAGGCCATCCCGGCGGATGCCAACCTCCCACCCTCCAAACATGGTCTGGTGGACCCTGCGGTGCCGGTAGCCGCTGGTGCTGCTCCTGCGGCGGCCCCTGCTCCCGCTCCCGCCACCAAATAGCCTATTTCTTTCCCGCGCTAAAAATCCCCCGACCCAACCCGGAACTTTCCCATGGACGCCACTCTCCCAACCAAGCACGCGGATGATCATGGCCATGATCACGGCCATGATGCCCATCATGACGACCACAAGGTCAATTTTATCCAGAAATACATCTTCTCGACCGATCACAAGATGATCGGAGTGCAATATGGCATCACGGGCCTGCTTTTCCTGGCCCTCGGTTTTCTATTGATGCTCGTGATGCGGTGGAGCATCGCCCATCCAGGCTTGCCCCTTCCTTCTTCCCTCAGTTGGATTGTGGGATTGTTTGGGGATGACTTCGTTTCCCGCTGGGCTCCCAACGGCGCTGTTTCTGGTTCTCTTTACAATATGTTCGGCGCCATGCACGGCACCATCATGGTGTTCTTCGGCGTGGTGCCGCTTGGTTTTGCCGCCTTTGTGAATTTTGTGACTCCGCTTCAGGTCGGCGCGCCGGATATGGCCTTCCCGAAACTGAACATGTGGAGCTTCTGGCTCTTTTTCCTCAGCGGTGTCATCATGGTGGCAAGTTTCTTCCTGCCTACGGGCGCCGCCCAGGCGGGGTGGACCAACTATTCCCCCTTGGCTGCGACCATCCAGATGAATTCCGATTCCCACTTCTGGACCGGCCAGACCCAATGGCTATTTGCCATGGTTTTCAACATCAGTGCCTCCCTGCTTGGTGCGGTCAACGTGTTGACCACCGTGATCAATCTGCGCGCCAAGGGCCTGACCTGGATGCGCCTTCCATTCTTCACCTGGGCCATGTTCGTCATCGCCTTCCTCCTCCTGCTGGCCTTCCCCCCACTGGAAGTGGCGGCCCTGATGCAGTTGAGTGATCAGGTGTTCGGATCCAGTTTCTTCCTCCCTACGGGTCTTTACACCAAGGAAGCTGGTCTGTTGAACGTCAGCGGAGGAGGACATCCGGTTCTCTTCCAGCACTTGTTCTGGTTCCTCGCCCACCCGGAGGTTTATGTGCTGCTTCTGCCGGCGATTGCGATCGTTGCTGAAGTCATCCCCTGCAACACCCGCAAGCCGCTCTGGGGCTACAAGTCCATGGTCTACGGATTGCTCACGCTCGCCTTCCTCTCCTTTATCGTGTGGGCTCACCACATGTATCTCACAGGCATGGGCAGCGTGGTGGCGACCTTCTTCCAGTTCACCACGGTTCTGATTTCCATCCCTTCCGTGATTCTGCTCACCTGCCTCATGATTTCGCTCTGGGGTGGATCCATCCGATTCCCGGTTCCAATGCTTTTTGCCACGGCGTTTCTCCCCATGTTCGGGATCGGCGGTCTGACTGGGTTGCCCCTTGCCTTTACTTTTATTGATCTTTACCTGCACGACACCTATTATGTCATTGCCCACTTCCACTACATTGTGGCTCCGGGCGTGATCTTCGGGCTGTTTGCGGGGATCTATCATTGGTATCCCAAGATTACGGGACGGATGATGGGCGCCAAACTGGGTCATCTGCACTTCTGGCCTTCCCTGATCGCGATGAATGTTCTGTTTGCCCCCATGTTCATTCAGGGCATGGCCGGCTTCCACCGCCGTTGGTTCGATGGCGGCAAGGTCTTTGAAATGACCAGTCACAAATACTTCTACCTCAATGAGATCATTTCGTGGGGGGCCTGGGGACTCGGCATTGCCCAGTTGCCTTTCATCATCAACTTCTTCTACAGCGCTTTTGCTGGAAAAAAGGTGACCTCCGACAACCCTTGGAATGCCACTACCCTTGAGTGGAACACTCCCACCCCACCGCCGCACGGCAACTTCCTGACCGAACAGGTGGTCTACCGCGGGCCCTATGAATATAGCGTTCCTGGCGCCGATAAGGACTATTCCCCCCAATGGGAAGCTCCGTCGGCCGGCGAGAAAAAAGCCGCGGCTGCGGATGCGGCCGCCGGTCTGACCATTCATTGAAGCCTGCTCCAGTTCGATCCTTATTCCCTTCCGCTAATATCCGATGGAGATTCCCTACACCGTAACCGCCCGGCCCGACACCGGCCTCTACAATGCCAAGGT
>JAYUWQ010000463.1:0-4144 GCA_043753485.1 bacterium | reverse complement strand
GTCCGCCACGAGGCGGGAAACTTCCTGACGGACAATTTCGCGGAACCGTGCCCGGAGGCGGCTGAGGGTGGTGCGGATATGGCCGGGCGTCATGCCATACTGGGAAACCAGTTCGGCCATGGTGTTTTCCCGGTCCCCCTGGGGGTCCAGCAGCAGCGGGCGCACCACCCTCAGCCGCCTCCGGGCACGGTTCCGCGAAATTGTCCGTCAGGAAGTTTCCCGCCTCGTGGCGGACGCCTCCGAGATCGATGCCGAGATCGCCCATCTGCTGCGGGCCATGCTGTGACTGGATTCCACGGGCTCTCAAACCCCTGACAAAATCCGGGAATCCGTTTCCAGCGTCACCGGGCAGTGGTCCGAACCATGAATGTCCGGACGGATCACGCAATGAGTCAAAGCAGCGCGGATTTTGGGGGACGTGCACCAGTAATCGATCCGCCATCCCACATTGTTGGCGCGGGCATTGGCGCGGTAGCTCCACCACGAGTATTTTTTGGGCGAAGGATCGAACTCGCGGAAGGCATCGTGGAATCCGGCTTCGAGAATCCGGCCGAAGCTCCCGCGTTCCTGGTCGGAAAAGCCGGGATTGAAGCGGTTGGTTTTGGGATTGGCCAGATCGATTTCCTGGTGGGCCACATTGAGGTCTCCGGCCACCAGCACCGGTTTGTTCCGCTCCAGCGTCTGGATAAAAGCGAGGAAAGCGGCATCCCAGGCGAGACGGTAGGGCAGGCGGGCCAGTTCTGCCTGGGCGTTGGGCGTGTAAACGCAGACAATATAACAACCCGGGTATTCCAGGGTGACCACGCGGCCTTCGTTGTCATGCTCCGGGAGGCCGATGCCGTTCAGCACCGAGAGCGGCGCATGTTTGGTGAGGATGCCGGTGCCGCTGTAGCCGGGCTTGGCGGCGCGGTTCCAGAACCGGTGATAGCCAGGGAGCCACCCGAAGTCGACGGTCGCAGGGTCGACTTTGGTTTCCTGGAGCAGCAGGAAATCAGGCTGCTCGGCGTTGACAAAATCCGGGAAGCCCTTGCCCATGACAGAGCGGAGGCCATTGACGTTCCAGGTGATCAGTTTCATGGGGCCATCCAGGCGCGGGGAGGGCGGGGATGCAAGGAGGGCCTGCGGTTGGGCTGGCAGGTTGGTTGCAGGGGTGGGTCTTGGGCCACCCTCGGATTCCTTAAGCGCTGGAGGCGGGCTCGGCAGCGGATTTCCCGGAACTACCTGCCGGCTCTGGCAATCCCTCAATCCCGCCGCCACGTCCGGTTGGACTCAGGTAGGGACCGGTGTGTTCGACAGTCTGGGGCAAGTCCAAATCCGGGCCTTCGACGGCACCGGCGCCAACATCAACTCCGACGGCACCCACTTCTGGAACTACGGCCTGAACTACGACAGCGAAGGCAACACCGAGAGCTACCGACTCCACGTCCTGATGGTCGCCGCCTTCCGCAAGGATATGGGGAATGAGTGAATCAAGCCATCAGGTGAGGGATTTTCCCGGGGAAAATCAAGTTGCCCGCCGCTGATTTCTGGTCATGATGCTGTCCAGATGAACGCGATTACTTACACCGCCGCCCGGGAGAATCTGGCTTCGACGATGGACCGGGTGTGCGAGGATCACGACCCGGTGATTATTACCCGGAACCGCAGCCAGGCGGTGGTGATGCTTTCCCTGGACGACTACGAGGCACTCCAGGAGACGGCCTTCCTGCTGAACAATCCTCGGAATGCCAAACGCATCATGAGCGCGGTCTCCCAACTGGACGCCGGAAAAGGAGTCGAACGCGACATTGATTTGGAGGCATGAAGCGCACGCTCGTTTTTGCCGACGAAGCGTGGGAGGATTACTTGTATTGGCAGGACACGGACCGCTCCCTGTTGCGGCGCATCAACCAACTCATCAAGGATGTCCGGCGGAGTCCCTATGAAGGGATCGGCAAACCGGAACCGTTGAAACATCAGTTGGCCGGATGGTGGTCCCGGCGGATCGACTCCCAACACCGCATGATCTACCGGATAACGGAACACTCCATCGAAATCGCCCATTTGCGCCATCACTATTAAACCCCGGCAGAAGCGATAGACTGGCTGCGCTCCGTCGCCATCCGAAGATCAGGCCCAGCTTGACGCTGAATTTGCAAAAGAAGCCGGCGGCTAGGTGAAAATCCAAGATGTTGGCGGCATGAAAGTCGGTGCAGCTGGTCTGGGGGAGGGGTTTGTCCGGCTCATCCGTCAGGATGCCCGGGCAGAAGGCATCGCCAGGAGTGGGTGAGCCCGCTACCGGAGAACGCAGGTTTCCTGACGAATTGTGTTGCTTCAGATCCCCTCAAGTGGCTGACTGTAGCTGGCTTCCCCCCAGCCAACCCGATGGTCCCCCTTTTTATTGCGTCCGCCGCCCGGCATTTTTGTTGCGGCGGTGTCTTTTTCTTCCTGGCATCCCTGAGCCCATGCGGAGCGGCTGCCTTGGTGATCGACACGTTTGATGAGGGGCCCTTCCATGAAACCACTGATCAATCGGCTGGCCTGGCTTTCTACCAGCACGGCAGTATGCTGGGCGGACGCCGACTGGTGAGAATATCCACAGATCGCCGCACGACGGTGGTGACCAGCGCGATCGTCACAGGCAGCTCGGTGTTGGAGTTCGATACTGGAGACGGGCTGTGGAATAATGGCCTTTCGACGGGCAGAATCACTCTGACCTGGAGTGTGGATGAAGCGGTTGATCTGCTGGGGTACGATGCTTTCCGGTTTTCCTTCTCCATGCTTACGGGACAAGGCCGGGTGCATGTGGGGGTGGATAAATCAGGCGGTGGTTCCGGTGACACCACCGTTCCGCTGTGGAATCCGGGAGAGCTGCTGGTGCCTTTTGCGGACGTGGACTTTGGGGGTGAGGACATTTCCTCAGGTTCCTATTTTCAAGTCTCGATTTCCGGGGTTTCCAAGGATTTCGCTTTTTCGTTGGATGAAATTTCCATCGTGCCGGAGCCGGGGGTGGTTTTCCTTCTGGGGGCCGCGGGCTGGTTGCTCCAAGGGCGGCGGAGACGAAGCGGCGGGAAGCTGGCCAAGGTGAGAGGCTCCGAGACGTTCCCGTGAGATTACTAACGCCCTGACACCTTGGCCACGGCCTGGGCGCGGGAGCGGACGTTGAGCTTTTCGTAGATGCGGCGGACGTAGGTGTTCACGGTGGGGACGCTGAGGTGCAGGACGTCGGCGACTTCCTTGTAGAGATAACCGCTGGCGAGGAGTTGGAGGACTTCGTTTTCGCGGGGGGAGAGGTCGGCGGTGGCGGCGACGGAGGGAGCCGCGGGCCGTTGGAAGGATTGAACCACTTTGCGGGCGATACTGGCGGTGATAGGAGAGCCGCCCTCGTGGACTTCGCGGATGGCAGTGAGGAGGGCCACGCGGGCGGTGCGTTTCAACAAATACCCGGCGGCTCCGGCGGAGAGGGCCGCGAAGATGTGGTCTGCGTCCTCGTAGACGGTGATCATGAGGAATTGGGAACCGGGCAGGAGGGGCTTGAGCTGACGGACGCATTCCGTGCCGTTGAGGCCGGGGAGATTGATATCGCTGAGTATCACCTGGGGGCGGAGGGCGGGCAGGCCGGCGAGGGCGCTTTCGGCATCGGCGTATTCGGCCACGCAGTCGAAGCCTTCGGCGCGGTGGAGCCAACCGGCAAACAGACTGCGGGTGTCGGCGTCGTCTTCGATGATGGCGGTGGTGATGGTCATGGGACAGGAGGGCACCGGCGGATTTGTTTCGAGGTGATGGGAAGGAGGGTAGAGAGATTTCCAACCTGTGGGGTGTCGTGCATTTTCATGACAAAGGAGGCGCGGTGAAAGGGAGGCGGAACGTGACGCGGGTGCCCTGGCCAGAGAGACTGGTGAGGTGGCAGGTGCCGCCGAGCTCCGCGAGGCGGTCCTGCATATGATGGAGGCCGCGTCCTCCACCAGGGCGGCTGACGGTGGTGGCGGGATCGAATCCTCTGCCATCGTCCTCAATCGTCAGGGAAAAGGCGCTGGCTTCCACGGCAAAGACGACGCGCACCGTCTGGGCCTGGGCGTGGCGGATCACGTTGTGCAGCGCCTCGCGGAATGCCAGGAAGAGGCTGTGACGGCATTCGGCCGTGAGGGGCCAGGCGGGCAGATGG
>JAYUWQ010000462.1:0-4145 GCA_043753485.1 bacterium | reverse complement strand
TTTTCCGCCAGACATCGTGAAGCGCCTCCACCGCCACATTCAGCCCCACCTTGCTCCGGTATTTAAAGCAGTCCACCACCGTCCGGGCCGGACTGGTGATCCTGACCGTCACCCCGCAGATGATATGCTCTTCAATGCCTGAAACCAGCATCTCCGGCTTCGACCACGAAACGTCCAGCCGGGGATTCGTCATCCGGGGCCGTTTCGTCCCGACCGGCAGCATGATGTAAACATCGGACGGATTCTCCGTCGTAAGTTCGTGAAATCGCAGCGCCGAAAGCAGACCAATCACCGCCTTGGGCGACCTCGCCGCCACCTCTGCCAGAGAAATATGGGCATCGACCGGAAAATCCTTCGCGATGTAAAGCCCCCGCTGAGTCCGTTCCAGCACCCCCTCCGCCACCAGTCGCCGCAGTTGCATCCGCGACACGCCACGGGCTTCCAGTTCCTTCGATTGAAGGATTTTCTTCCCCGCGAGGCTCAGCACCTCATCCATGGAAACAACGGATGACATTCCGCCACGTTACACTATTACCCAACTTAATGTCAAGTTGGGTTACTTTGTCAAAGCTATTCCTGCCCTAAACGCGCCGTGGAGTGGGGCAAATCGATAGGAAAATTACCCCCGCTCAGACCCGGTTCAAAACCTTAGCGTGCAATTTTTCCGTTTGCTTCGGCAGTTGGAGCTGGTGGAGGAGTTTTGGGGGAGGGGGATTCCGAAAAGCGGGCTGAGGGGTGTGCTACGGTGAAAAAACCAAATCCAAGGAGACCCACGCCATGCCGAACCCATCGCCAGAATTCAAACCGGCCCCCGGAACCGACCTCGACAACCGCATCACGGGATGTTTGCCCGGAGCTTTTCCGTGGGACGACTGGCAGCGCGAGGCCCTCGCCGCCAGACTCGATGCTCAACTGGCTGCCCTTGGCCGGGCCGTGATGCGCGAGGCCTACCAGCACGACTGGTGCGACCGGCTGAAATACGAATGCGGGATCGACAACGCGGACACCGCCGCCGGGATGATTTCCTGCGCCAAGGCCCAACCTCATTTGGTGGAGGCCCGCTGGCAATGGCTGCTGGCGACCGACGGGCTGCGCATTGACCCTTGGGATCATCAGGAGCGCCGGGAGGATTCTCCCGAGTGGACCGAGCTGCGGCAGCGTTGGGAGGCCGAACAGACCAAGGACCTGCCCCGCGAAGTCACCATCCAAAAAGAAGCCATCCGCTACATTGAAGAATTTTACCTACTGGACCATCTCGCCATCATCGACCTGCTCCAACACGCCGTCAACCAGACCCTGGAAGCCACAACCCTTTGGGCGGATTTTATCGTCATCGGAACCGAGATCCCGCACCGAATTAGCCATTCCGGCATTGTCCGGATCGAGCTGAATCCGGATGGAAGCAGCTTGGACGCGGCGATTTTTGAACGTGTGGAGGAAAGCTAGGATGAGCGGCCACAAAACAGAATTACCGGTCATCCGCAGGCCGACGGCCGCTGCAGGTGGGCTGGCGCTTGCCGAAGGCAAATGGCCCTCACTGATTGTCTGTGCCGGCGCGGCCGCACAGGAGCGGTTCCTTGAATTTTTCGTCGCCACGATCCGGAACAAGAACACGCGCGAGGCCTATTTTCGGGCGATTGCGCGGTTTTTGAAGTGGGCCGACGACCGGCATTTGGAGCTGGAAGACATCCGCCCGATTCACGTCGCCAGCTACATCGAGGGGTTCACCGTGGGACTCGCGGATCCATCGGTGAAGCAACACTTGGCAGCCATTAAGATGCTTTTTGATTGGCTGGTAACCGGCCAAATCGTCCCATTTAATCCCGCGTCCTCGGTCCGGGGGCCGAAACACGTTGTCAAAAAAGGAAAGACGCCTGTGATGACGGCGGAAGAGGCGCGGCAGTTGATCGAATCCATTGCGACAGATTCCGTGGTCGGCCTTCTAGACCGTGCTCTTATTGCCACGATGCTCTACAGCTTTGCCCGCGTTTCCGCTGTCGTGGGAATGATGGTGCAGGATTACTACCCTCAGGGGAAACGGTCGTGGATCCGCCTTCATGAGAAGGGGGGGAAATTCCATGAGGTCCCCTGCCACCACAAGGCTGAGGAATATCTGGATGCTTACATCGAAGCGGCAGAGCTGCGGAAGCAGCAGAAGACTCCCCTGTTCCGTTCCACGCGTGGCCGCACCATGCAGCTCACGGAAAAGGGATTGTCACGGGTCGATGCGTTCCGGATCGTGCAGCGCCGCGCGAAAGCCGCCGGGTTGCTGGGGCACATTTGCAATCACAGCTTCCGGGCTACCGGGATCACGGTCTATTTGGAGAACGGCGGGGCGTTGGAAACCGTCGCTCACATCGCAGCTCATGAATCGCCGCGCACAACGCAACTCTACGACCGCACGGCGGATAACATTACTTTGGAAGAAATTGAGCGGATAAGATTTTAATTAATAGCTGAATTAAGGGAGTTGAACGTCCGTGGACCTCCGCATCTGAACACACGCACCTACTCAGCTCACTTGTTTTGCGATATAGGAAGGCCGCGCGTTGCGAGTAACGCTTGGCACTCACTTCGTATCTGCGGATCGTCAGTATATGCTTCTAACAAGGTCAACATGAGATTTTGTTTGCTCTTATCCGTAGTTTTTGACAAATGCTGCAATGCAATTTCTGGGCTTGACTTAGATGCGATCATAAATGCTCCTCGCTCCGCAGCAAATGAATGCTCCCCCCTTAAACTACTAGCTATATCTAAAGCTTTGGCGGGATTAATCTCGGCAAGCACTCTGAAGGCGCCGGATAATTCTATAGAATTATCCGCAAAAGCTGGGCTTGCCAACTGAGAAAAGAGTTGATTCGCCTGAACTGAGGAGGTTTCCTTCAAAAATTGGGAAAGCCTATCTAAGGCAAACGAAGTTGTGTTGCTTTTTTCGAAAAGAAGTTTCCCTTGGGCATCAAATGTTTTCAGCGTAGAGCTTTTTAGACCGCTAATCCAAGAGACCAGACCCGCTACACCTTGCTTCCTAAGAATACTCTCCGCCTCCGCTTGCTTGACTGCATCACTCAATTCAGGAACTAACTTAGAAAGCCGCCCTGCAGAAAAAGTTTCATTCTTAAAGAATTGAAGGCCTATGTCATATAATTCCCTCCCTTCGAAATCGTCTAAACCACTTTCTGAAAGAAGTTTAATAGTAATGTCAGCATGCCTCTCTGCCATTTTGTTCAATGCAAGACTTTTTAACCTTAGTGCATTTGCAACTTTTGGGTTCACGGTATCGATGAACTCCATTAAACGATCAGGCCATTTAGCAGCTAAAATTTTAAGAGAAAGTGATAAATTCTCGTGATCTAGCTTACCATCTTCAATTTCAAGGCGCAGTTTTTCTAACTGGGCTTTCGGAAATTCCGTAGATAATAACAGTCGACTAAGCTCAGGTCCTAAAATGCTGTTTAGTGATGCTGACGCCTCTTGTGGTGAATAGGAAGAGACAACTTGGACGGGATCAGGCTTTGGAATTAGAGGGATCTCGTTCTTTTTTACTGTTAAACTCCAAATAAGGATACCAGTTCCAATCCCTAATACAAACATCAAACATCCGAGTGAGATGGCAGGAAGGCTAGTATCGATTATGGCGATGCGACGCATTGGTTTTCAGAACAGTTGACTTCACCCCCATTCAACGTAGTTTGGACGCCCCCTGTTCGCAATCGTTATTTTCAGCTGGCTCCCACACCGTTCATCCCGGGACATCAGGAAATCCGCAGGAGTTCGAACCCGCCTGACACAGCCCCATCCTTTTCCCTGAGGACCCCAACTGTTACTCCGCAGCGGGATCAGCATTGGCGAGACGGGCCGTGATTCTTGCAAGAAGCATGTCACGACCCCGCGAGGCTGTGGCCGACTCGCAATAAGCTACCATTGCGGCGAGTTTTTCGACAGGAACTCCGTCTGCGGCTGCGTTGAGGATCTCGAAGTTGGAATCGCCGGAGAATTCCGGGCGTTCGGTCATGTGCAGTGCCCATCCGAGGCCGTTGACGGGATCGTTGCTGGCGTAATGCCCGGCGACGCGAACGCTCCAAGCTGGATCGGCGTAGGGCTGACCTGAATGCTGTTCAAGGATACGGGCGGCGGCTTCGCCCGAC
>JAYUWQ010000461.1:0-4159 GCA_043753485.1 bacterium | reverse complement strand
GGCGCGGTTCCGTGACGAGGATCTGGCGGACCAGTGGGTGGAGAAATCGATCCAGTGGATTGAGTCCGTGCGCAGCAAACCATTCTTCCTCTTTTTTGCCTCGCATGATCTCCACGTGCCCCGCATCCCCCACGAGCGGTTCCAGGGAGCCACCTCTCTCGGCTTCCGGGGCGATTCCATTGTGCAGTTGGACTGGTGCGTCGGCGAACTCATGAAGACGGTGGAGCGCCTCGGTCTTGCGGAAAACACCCTCTTCGTTTTATGCTCCGACAATGGCCCGGTGATGGACGATGGTTACAAGGATCTGGCCTTGGAAAAGCGGGGCGATCATCGCGCTGCCGGTCCGTGGCAGGGAGGAAAATACAGCATCCATGAAGGCGGCACCCGCACCCCGTTCATCACGCATTGGAAGGGCCGCATCCCATCCGGGGTCTCGGAGGAGACCGTCTGCACCATCGATCTCGCCACCAGCTTCGCGGCCCTCACCGGGGTCACCCTTGCCCCGGACGCCTTCCCTGACAGCTTTGAGGTGATGGATGCCCTGCTTGGCAAGCCCGGAGCCAAAGGGCGGGATCATCTGATCCAGCAGGACAATGGCCAGACCGGCAACTACGGCTTCCGGGCGGGGAACTGGAAACTGCAGCGGCATGACTCCCGCCGTACCCGCAACCGCACCGTCGAGCAGCCCCTCGCCGATACCCCGGCTCCCCCGTATCAGCTCTTTGATCTCAGCAAAGACCCCGGCGAAACCACGGACGTCAGCGCCAGTCATCCTGACGTCGCGGAGCGTCTGAAAAACCAGCTCGCCCAGCTCATCAGCGCGGGCCGCAGCCGGAAGTGATCCTCCCTTTCCCGGCCCCTTCTCCTGACACTTTCATCACCTCAACGCCATGAAACCACTCTACTGCCTGCTCCTGTTTCTTTCCTCTCTCGCCACATCCCGGCCAGCCGGGGCCGCCGCGCCGAACATCCTGTTCATCTTTTCGGATGACCACGCCCAGCACGCCATCTCCGCCTATGGATCGAAGGTGAACCAGACGCCGAACATCGACCGTCTGGCCAGGGAAGGCACCCGGTTCGCCCAGTCTTTTGTCACCAATTCCATCTGCACCCCCAGCCGGGCCACCCTCCTCACCGGTCAGTATTCCCACCTTAACGGCGTGCCCGTCTTCAATCGTTTCGACGGTTCCCGCGACAATGTGGCCAAACGCCTCCAGGCGGGTGGTTATCACACCGGCATGATCGGCAAATGGCACCTTGGATCCGACCCCACCGGTTTCGACCGCTGGATCGTCCTGCCCGGTCAGGGCGTCTACTGGGACCCGGTCTTCCTCGTCCCCGGCAAGAAGCTGAACATTGAAGGCCACTGCACCGATATCACCACCAATCTTGGCCTCGAGTTCCTCACAACCCGCCCGCCGGAGAAGCCCTTCTTCCTGATGCTCCATCAGAAGGCCCCGCACCGCGGCTGGGAGCCGGACGAGCGGAACAAGGCCCTCTTCAAGGACAAAGTCATCCCTGAACCTGACACCTTGTGGGATGACTATGCCACCCGCCCCACCGCCCTTCCTATCAATGAACAGACCGTCGCCCGCGACCTCACCCGCCGCGACCTCAAACTGGTGCCGCCCGCGGACCTCAAACCCGCTGCCCGCAATCAATGGCTCAATGTCAAACCCACCGAAATCACCGTGGACGGCAAGGTCCTGACCGGAAAGGAATTGACGAAATGGAAGTATCAAACCTACATGCGCGACTACCTCGCCTGCGTGCAGGGCGTGGATGACAGCGTGGGCCGGGTGCTGGATTATCTCGACCAGAGCGGCCTCGCGCAGAATACCATTGTCATCTATTCCGCGGACAATGGCTGGTATCTCGGCGACCTCGGCCTCTACGACAAACGCTTCATGTATGAGCCCGGCCTGAAGGTGCCCCTGCTTGCCCGCGGCCCCGGCATCAAGGCCGGCCAGGTCCCGACCCAGTTCGTCTCCAATACCGATCTCGCCCCCACCTTCCTGGACCTCGCCGGCCTGCCCATCCCTCCTTCCATGCAGGGCCGCTCCCTCGCTCCTCTCCTGCGCGGGGAGACCCCGGCAGGATGGCCTGCCAGTCTTTATTATCGTTATTACCACGACCCCGGCCATCACAACACCGTGGCCCACCTCGGCATCCGCACCGCCACCCACAAGTTGATCCACTACTGGAAACAGGATGCCTGGGAGATGTTTGATCTCACCAAGGATCCCAACGAACAAAAGAATCTGCTGTTTGGCGAAACCGCCAGCCGCCCCCCGGAAGTCGCCGCCAAATTCACCGAGCTGAAAACCGAACTGCTCCGCCTCCAGAAGGAGTTCAAGGACGACGGCCAATTCGCCGACTCCGCCACCTGGCCCAAAGACGGCGCCGACGGCCCCTTTGATGACAAACAACCCACCGGCCGCAAAACCGTTGCCGAAGCCATCGCGGCCAGCATCTCCCGGTAACTGCCACCACTCCGCCTTCCGTTTACCCCGGGCGGCGGGGTTTTTGCGTTCGGGGCTGAGTCCCCGTCAATAAACTCCGGGATGCGAAAGATGCCCCGGCGCCAAGGCATCAGCCGGAGCAACTGCTTGTCTTTGACATGAGTTCTTGCCCTTCTGTCAAAAAGGAATCACCAAGCAGTGTCTCTGTATGAAGCCCCCGGCCACCCGTCAGCCCCCTCTGCTGCTTTTGCTGGCGGTGTCCTTCGCCCTGTTCACGGCCAGCTTTATAGTGGACCAGGCACTCCGCTGGACCAATCCGGTCGATGGTTTCCTCAACGGCCTCTTCCATGTCATGTTCACTGGTCCGGCCTGGCTCTTCATGGGCTTGATCCCCGGTCTGCTCATTCAGGGTCTCTATCGCTGGCGCGGCTGGAAGCGCTTCCGCACCATGGCGATTATCTCCCCTGGCCTCGTTTACTTCGTCATTGGACTTTCTGGCCTCATCACTTCTCCGCCTACGGCAGCCGGCCGTCTCAAAAAAACGGGCGGGGTCGAACTCCCCTCCACCGCCCGTGATATCCTCACTCGTTTTACCGGCGGTGGCCTCACTGACTACTCGGACATTTACTATTTCCATTGCAGCCCTGCCGATACCGCCCAGCTCATTCAAGCGCTTCAACTTGAACCACTCGAATTGGCCGAAGAGAAAGAACGTGCCGGACAGTCTCCCGGGCCTATTCCCCCGGGCTGGCCCGATCCATCCACTTGGCACGAGTCCACCACCTACAAACGCTGGATAGAAGAGAGGGGCCGCTCTTACACCCTGCTCACCGACTCATCCCGGGAACAGGTTTATTTTTTCTTCTTCGCCATGTGAGGCTAATCGGATCGGTTCCTCAAACAGGGACGCGACCCAGCCCCGGGAATTACCACTCACGCCAACAAACTGGAAACCATTCCAAAGATGCGGGAAACCGGGCTGGTCGGAGGTTGCGGCCCTCGCCTCCCGCCCTTAAAAAGGGGCCGCCGCCGAACCCAATTCAAACCATGTATTCGCCAGGACCTTTCCAAATCAAAGACCCCGAGATCCTGACCGCATTCATGCGGGACCACAGTTTTGCCAGTATCGTGACCCATGACGGCGCGGTGCCCCACGCCACCCATATGCCGGTGCTGCTGGACCCGGCCCGCGGGCCGCAGGGCACGTTGGTTTCGCATATGGCGCGGGCCAATCCCCAATGGAGACACTTCGCCGATGGCAAGGAAGTGCTGGTCATTTTCACCGGTCCCCATGCCTATGTTTCGCCGGCCTGGTATGCCACCACCCCGGCGGTGCCCACGTGGAACTATACCGCCGTCCACGCCTATGGCCGGCCGCGCCTCGTCACCGACCCGGACCAATTCGCAGCGATGCTGCACGATCTGGTCGAGTTTTACGAATCGCCCCGGCAGGACCGCTGGTCGGGCGAAATGCCGTTGGAGTTCCGCGACCGGCTCATGCAGGGCATCGTCGGGGTGGAGATCGAGATCACGCGGCTGGAGGGGAAGTTCAAACTCAGCCAGAACCGCCCGGACGACGCCCCCGGCGTCATGACGGCCCTCGCGGCTAGCGATGATCAGACCGAACGCGAAGTCGCCCGGATGATGAGGGGTCAATTCCCGGCAAGCTGAACAACGATGGGGAGGGGCTGCGCCTC
>JAYUWQ010000460.1:0-1715 GCA_043753485.1 bacterium | reverse complement strand
GCGGCATAAAACCCCTTCCAACGCCCCAGCCCCATGGCCCGGCCAAAGGCCTGGTTGAGCCGTGGTTCAAAGGTGGGATCGACGGTGTTCAATCCCATCTGATGGATGGCATGGGCGAATTCGTGGATCAGGATAATCTCCTTGGCATAATGATCGCCCGGAAAACCCAACAGATTTTCCTCCCCGCAACTCACCGCCGGAGCGTCCGGGCTCGGCCCCAGGCCCCGTGCCCGGCGGTCCCAATAATCCTTCGGCGTCAGCTTGGCGTGTTCCGGCAGGTCGGTGGTGTATTCATCATGGGCCATCACCGCAAGTCGGACCCCATTTTTGGAGAGGGCGCGACGGATGTCATCCCGACCTTCCAATAGGCGGTCCAGAATCCACGCCGCTTCCCGCAGGGCCTCGTCCCGGACCCGCGCCGACGAGACGATGGGCAAACCTCCGGCATCCAGATGCTTTTGATAAAATCCGTCCAGTTTGAATTGTTGGCGGACTTCTGCCGCCACCGGGGAATGAATGGTCTGCGCCGGCGCCAGGGCGGCGCTGCACCATCCGAGGGCAAGAACAAGGCGGCTGATCATGGCAGATTATTTGCGTTTGGGGACCTTGGGACGCGCCGCGATCCCGTCGTGGATGATCTTCAGCACCGCCTTGCGCTCGGCACCGGCGAGGGTCAGGCGCGGGGCCCGCACCCATTCGTTGCCCAACCCGCATTCCTGCACGCAGAGCTTGATGTATTGCACAAATTTCGGATTCACGTCGAGGTGCAGCAGCGGACTGAACCACCGGTAAATGGCCCGCGACTTGTCCCACTGACCGGCCTGCATCAGTTCCCAGAGGTATTGATTTTCCGCGGGGAACGCGATGCCGGTGCCCGCGACCCAACCGTCGATGCCGAGAATGGCGCTTTCCAGCGCGAGGTCATCCACGCCGGTGAAGATGGCATAACGGTCCCCCACCGTGTTGTGGAGATCGGTGATGCGCCGGGTGTTGCCGGAGCTTTCCTTGAGGGCCACAAAGTTTTTCTGGTCCGCCAGTTCCGCGAACAGTTCCGGGGTGATATCGTGGCCGTAGCTGATGGGGTTGTTATAAATCATGATCGGCAGCCCGGTCGCCTTGGCCACGGTGCGGAAATGCGCGAGGGATTCCCTCGTGTCCGGCGTCTTGTAGATCATTGGCGGCATCAGCATGAATCCATCCGCGCCCAGTTTCTCGCAGTCTTTGACATACCGGCAGGCCTCAAGGCAGGACGACTCCGCCACGCCGCTCAGCACCGGCACCCGACCGGCCACCGCTTCAATCATGGCCTGCATCACCCCGCGCTTTTCCTCGGCAGTGAGCGATTGGTTCTCCCCGAGCGAACCCAGGAAAACGAGTCCGCTGATGCCGCTTTTAATCAGCACCTCCGCGTGGCGGGCGGTGGCGGCGAGGTCGGGCGAGCCGTCCTTGTGCATTTGCGTGGTGATTGCGGGGAAGACGCCTTGCCAGTATGGTTTCATGAATTGGAATCGGAGGTGGATTAAATGCCAGAGCCGCTATGATGTAAGCGTTTTCCTTGCTTGTCTTGACTGCTTCTGTTCTCCGCCATGCCAAAAACCGCACAATTTCCGGCGCCCTCGCTCGCTGCCCTGAGTCCGCAGACCATGGTGGAATTGTTCGAACAATTGCCCGAGGTCGCCTTTTTCGTCAAGGACCGCGCCGGCCGTTATACCGCC
>JAYUWQ010000459.1:0-11234 GCA_043753485.1 bacterium | reverse complement strand
CAGAGCCGCCGTTGCACCAGGCAGTTCGAGCTGGTGGGGATAATACTGCTCCTGATAAGGAAAGAGCACCTCCTTGCCCGCCACCCCGTTTTCCAAACCATACCGGATAGCCGTCCCCATGGTCTTGGGCACATGGAGAAAATAAAGCGGCCGGGCGGGGGAGAACCGGGCCGCCATGAGGGAGGGGGTCCGGGGCCGCGGCTCAACGGCAGGGGGTGGCAGCGGCGGTTTTTTTCTGCCGGTCAGTTTCTGGAAAACAGAAAAAGGCATCGCAGATGCGAGGTTGGACCAAGCGCAGAAAACAGACTTAGAATGCCGCCATCAACTCGTAGAGATAACCACGGAGGTATTCACTCTCCGGAATGGAGGGGAGCACAGGATGGTCGGCCCGCTGGGCGTGGATTTCGAGACGGCGCAGGGTTTTTTTGGCATCCACCGCGGCGTCGAGGATGACATCGGTGAACTCGCCGGTGCTGACGTGATGCGAGCAGCAGTAAGTGGCCAGCTTTCCTCCGGAGGGCAGCAGCTTGAGCGCCCGGAGGTGGATTTCCTTGTAGCCACGGAGGGCATCGCCCACGGTCTTTTTGCTGCGGGAAAAGCTGGGGGGATCCAGGATGATGAGGTCCCACTTGGTCCCGGCGGCTTCGGAGGCTTTCAGGTAGTCGAACACATTGCCCACCACAAATTCCATGCGGTCGGCCACGCCCATGGCTTCGGCATTGGCCTTGGCTGCGGCCATGGCGGACTCACTGGCATCGATGCAGGTGACATGGGTGGCGCCGGCCTTGGCACAGGCGAGCGCAAAGCCGCCCTGGTTGCTGAAACAGTCGAGGACCTGCTTGCCGGCTGCATGACGGGCGGTGAGGCGGTAGTTGTCGAGTTGGTCCAGGTAGATGCCCGTCTTTTGGCCATCCACCAGATCGATCAGGAAAGTAAGGCCATCGCGGGTGGTGAGACGGAAGGCTTCCGGTGCGGTGCCGTGGAGGACGCCGGTGACGATTTCCATGCCTTCGGCGAGGCGCGACGGGCTGTCGTTCCGCTCGATGATGGATTGTGGCGCGAACACCTCCACGAGGGCGGCGGCAATGAGGTCCTTCCGCTTGTCCATGGCCAGCGTCAGCGTCTGAAGCACAAAGTGGTCACCATACCGGTCGATGATGACGCCGGGCAGGCCATCGCTTTCGCTCCAGACCATGCGGCAGAGCTGGATGTCGAGATCCGGAATTTCGCTGCGCCAGGCGAGGGCTCGGCGGAGGCGGCGGACAAAAAATTCCTGGGTGAGGTCCTCGCGGTGCCGCGAGAAGCGTCGGGCGATGATCTGCGACTTGGGGTTGAAGATGGCGCTGCCGAGGCCTCGGTCCTTGAAGTCCTTGAGGGTGATGACGTCGCCCGGCTGGGGGTCGCCGAACATTTTCTGCACTTCCGCGCCGTAGACCCATTCGTGGCCATGGAAGATGCGGGCGCGGGGCTTGATGATGATACCTGACATGGGTTCTGATAAGCCGCTGTGGACCAGGCGCAAGAGCGGGGGCACCCCTGCACGGTGGATGGGATGCCCGGAAAAAGGCAATGAAGGGAGTAGTTACCGTCACCTCACGACCGGCCGCCAGTTCCCCACAATTGCCCTGTAATTCGAGTTGCCACAGTCAAAAGCCGGCGGCCTTGCCTGTCATACTGGCACGAGGAGACCCTCGGCCTCTGCGAGTTTTTTCTGATTGGCGTCGAAGGTGAGGAACTCTTTCGCCCCCAACTCGATCGCGGTAGCCACATGAAGGATGTCCATGGACCGATGACCACCGGCATCGGTGTAGAGTTCACTGAGGCGTTCGGCAGCGAGGTGAATCTGTGGCCAAGGTGCCGGGATGGTGCTGACCGCGCCACTGACCAAATCCGATTTCAAATCCGCCAGCATTTTAATTCCCTCCGCCCGCGGATAGCCTTTGGCCGGATCATGGCGGTGGAGTCTGATCTGGAACCTCACCGCTTGCCTGAACTCATAAAGGAGCAAGGTGGTGACCTCCAGCGGCCCCGGCATCACGCTAAAATAAGCGGCGGCATCGCTGGAATTGGCTTGGAGCCGATACAAGGCGCAAAGAAATGAGGTATCCGGATAAGCCTTCATCAGCCCAAATCCCCAGCCAATTCATCCGCACGCATGGCCGCAACCTGCTCCATCGTGAAAACGCGGTCGCCCCACGTTTCCCGCAATCTCGCCATGATGTCCACTTTGGGTGACTGTTGGGCAGACGTGTCAGCTCCCAATGCCGGGATAAGCGTGGCGATTATCTTGCCCCGCTTGCTGATGTTGATGGACTCCCCTTCGTGAACCCATGCTTCGATGCGCGGGAAATCATTCCGGAGCTCCCGAACGGTTGCTGTTTTCATGTGATCCATTATATGTCTCACTTACTTTAAGTCAATGGCCGCAGCAAACTTGGCTGATGCCAAATGCGCCAACATCCTTTTATCGCCCCACCCTGCCCCGTCGCAAAGATCTACCGGTTACACCAGCAGTTCGGCGATCTGGACGGCGTTGAGGGCGGCGCCTTTGAGGAGCTGGTCGCCGACCACCCAGAAGGCGAGGCCGTTGTCCATGGCACAATCGGCGCGGAGTCGGCCGACGGCACAGTTGTCGCGGCCAGCGATATCGAGGGCGAGCGGATATTGTTTGTTGGCGGGATCATCGATCACGTCGAGACCGGCGGCTTTTTCGAGCACGGCACGGGCGCTGGCCGCGGTGATCGGTTTTTCGAATTCGGCACTGATCGCGATACTGTGGGACCGGAAGACCGGGACGCGCACGCAGGTGACACTGGCCTTGAAAGCCGGGTGATGCATGATCTTGCGGCCTTCGTTTTCCATCTTCATCTCCTCCTTGGTATAACCGGAGTCCATGAAGGCATCGACATGAGGGAGAGCGTTGAAGGCGATCTGGTGGGGATACACCTGCGGCGGGGTGGAGAGCTTCGCGTCGTCCCATGCGCGGGCTTCGGCAGCCCAGGCGCGGGATTGCGCGGCAAGTTCCTCAATGGCCTGGGCACCGGTGCCGCTCACGGCCTGATAGGTGCTGGCAAAGACGCGTTTCACGCCGAACGCCTGATGCAGCGGGTAGAGCGCCATCAGAGCGATGGCCGTGCTGCAGTTGGGATTGGCGATGATGCCGCGGTGGTTTTTCGCGTCGGCGGCGTTGATCTCGGGGACCACGAGCGGGACGGTCTCGTCCATGCGGAAGGCGGAGGAGTTATCCACAACCACGGCACCCGCCTTGACGGCGTGCGGGGCGAAGTCGCGGGAAATACTGCCACCCGCGCTGAAGAGGGCGATATTCACCCCGGCGAAGCTCTCCGGAGTGAGTTCCTGGATGGTGTGTTCCTCTCCGCGGAAAGTCAGCTTTTTCCCAGCGCTGCGGGCGCTGGCGAGGAGAGTGAGTTTGCCGACGGGAAAGTTCCGGCGTTCGAGACAGCGCAGCATTTCGATGCCGACGGCACCGGTAGCTCCAACAATGGCAACGTGTGGTTGGGACATGGGGAAGGGACAGAGGGGCGGGGGTAGCGGGGGACCGGAAAGCTGACGGGCCACGGATAATCACGGATTCAACGGATGGCACGGATGACTTTGAAAAACGGGATAGGGCCGGATCCTCGTTCCTCCCATATCTGCGTTATCCGTCGCATCAGTGCTATCCGTGGCCCGTCAGCATCCCATGCAGAGCAACGGAGGGGCATAAAAAAGCCCTCTGCTCCCTCGACGGGAAACAGAGGGCTGGAAAGGATGGGAGGGGATTAGACCTTCTTTTTCAGGAAGGGGAGGCCAGTGCGCTCATTTTCGACCACTGTGTAGCCCTCAGGGCAGACATCGGCGGCACCTTCGGCGGAACCGGAGAAGTAGAAGAGGCGGGTCACCTTGCCGTCCGCGCGGGGGGTTTCGCGGATGTGGAGGTAATATGTCTTGGAGGATTTTTTGGAGACGACGCTGAAGGCCATAGATTTAAGGGTGTGGAAACCGCAGTTTGGGTTGATGAAGAAGAGGTGAAATCAGAGTGTGCCAGCGGAGCCCTAGAGGAGTCCAGCTTTTTTCAGGACATTATAGGCACCATTTTTGTTCATGGTCTTGAGGGACCGGGCGGTGAGCTTCAGTTTAACGAAAGTATTCAGTTCGGGCACCCAGATGCGCTTGTCACGCAGATTGGGGGTGAAGGTACGGTTGACCTTCTTGACGTGGTTGAGGCCGATCCCGCCCTCTTTTTTGGCTTTACCACTATGGTGGATACGGCGGCCGCGGAAGGGCTTGGCCCCGGAGATCATGCAGATTCTGGACATAAGGCTTAGGTATTTCTGGAAATTTGAAAAGGCGGGAAAGGGGCAGTGTCTTTAGCTCCGATTCCGCCCGGGTCAAGGGATTTGCCCACTTCCGGGGAAAAAATTTACGGAGGGGCCCGGCCCGGGGGGATGGGCTGCAGCCATAAAAAGACGCTCTTATAATGGTGGAGACTGGGGGATTGGCACGGGTTTGCCAGCGAGGTGGTCCGCCATGGCTTCCGGCCAAGGGCGCGGGGTGAGTCCGGTGAGACGGGTGAATTTTGCGGTATCGAGGGCGCTCTGGACGGGGCGGCGGGCGGTGAGGCCCGGGAGGCTGGAAAGAGGGACTGGAGTGACCCGGGTGGTGCGCAGGGGCCAGCCACGGACGGTGGCCGCATCAAGGACCCCCTGACCATATTCCTGCCAGGAGCAGGCGGGGCCATTCACGAGGTGGACCAATCCGGGATCCGGCACCGCCAGCAGGGCTTCGACACCGGCAGGCACATCTTCACTGCAGGTGGGCGAGCCGGTTTTGTCAGAGACAACGCGGACTTCATCCTGACGCAACGCCTGCTGCAGGACCCACTCAGGAAAAGCATCGCGGCCCGGGCCGAAGAGCCACGCCAGACGCAGGATGAGGTGGTGCGGGGAGGCGGCGGCGACCCGTTGCTCACCCTCCAACTTGGACCGGCCATAGGTGTTGAGGGGGGAGGCGGGATCCGTCTCGAGATAGGGCCGGGACTGCTGGCCGTCGAAAACGTAATCGGTGCTGAAATGAACCATGCGGACGCGGCGGGCGGCACAAAGTTCAGCGAGGAGGCCGGCGGCGTGGGCGTTGACGGCCATGGCGAGGTCCGGCTGCACCTCAGCATCATCCACCTGGGTGTAGGCCGCGGCATTGATGAGCAAATCAAATTCCGTCCGGTCGAGCGTTTGCTTGATTTGATCAAGGCGGGTGAGGTTCAGTTCCGCCCGGGGAAACTCCGTGACAGAAAAACGGGAATGCCCGGCCCACGCCCGGCGGAAGGCCCCGCCCAACAGTCCGTTTCCGCCGAGCAGAATCACGCGGCAAGGCGCAGCAGGGGGTATTTCCGGGAGAGGGGTGGCAGGCATGGAAGGCGGGGTAATCGCCGGGTTTACGGACGGGGGCAAAGGAAAACGCGGCTGGATTTCCCAGGTTGCACCCGTCCCGCACTGTTATATCGTTTTATTTCAAGTCCACCCCCACCAAAAAACTATCATGAGCCAGCCAGCCCCCGTCATCACCGCCTACGTCAAAACCTTCTGCGGTTGGAGCGAAGGTGTCCGCGCCATCATGCGCAAATATGAGCTCGCCTTCGAAGAAAAGGACATTATCAAGAATCCCGCCTTCCGCTGGGAAATGGAACAAAAAAGCGGCCAACCCCTTAGCCCCTGCGTGGTGGTGAATGGGGTCATGCTGGCTGACATCAGCGGCGAGGAAGTGGAGCGTTACCTGCTGGCGGAAGGTTTGGTCGGCAATTCCGAAAAGGAAGCGGACGCCCCCACCGACCGCGCCTGTTCCGATGAAGCCCATGCCGCGATGGCCGCCGGCGAAGTCCCCGGCGCCAAGATCCGGTTTGTCTGAAGTCCTGCCCGGCATGTTCCGCCCGTTCCTCCATCAATGCGGCCGTCCATGGCTGCTGGCCGTGGCCATGTTGTGCGTCCTGCCCGGCCCCCCGGCCCAGGCCGAAGCCTTCCATATCCCACCGGCGGCGGCTCAGAAAATCGGCCAGCGGATCTGGCAGAATGAGTGTGGCGGCACGGTGGCGGGCCTGACCAGTTGGAACAAAGGGGAAGCCTTCGGCTCCTTTGGCATTGGCCACTTCATCTGGTATCCCAAAGGAGGCCGGCGGACTTACGAGGAAAGTTTCCCCGGTCTCGCGGCCTTTCTGGTCTCCCGCGGCGTACCGGTTCCCACGTGGATTCGTGCGCAAGACTGCCCTTGGCCAAATCGCGAGGCCTTCGATGCGGCCGTCCCCTCCCGCCAAATGGGCGAACTCCGCAATCTCCTCGCCGGCACCATCGGGCTGCAGGGGGAATTCGCCGCCCAGCGCAGTCTGCGCAGTCTGCCCAAAATTCTGGCGGCCACCCCTCCGGCCCAACGCCCCTTGATCGAGGGCCGCTTCCGGGCGCTGGGAGCCAGTCCCGCTGGACTGTATTGCCTGATGGATTACGTCAATTTCAAAGGCGAAGGCACCAACCCCGCCGAGCGTTACCAGGGCACCGGCTGGGGGCTGCTCCAAGTCCTGCAGAATATGCGGGGAACCCCGGATGCCACCCAGGCACCCGCCGAATTCGCCGCGGCGGCGCGTCTGACCTTGGATCGCCGCATCCAGTTGGCGCCGAAACAGGAAGGCCAATGGCGTGCTGGATGGTTCAACCGCTGCGCCAGCTACGCCAAGGGACTGTAATCCAGGGAGTTCCCCCTTCCAAATCGCCCGGGTTTCCCCCAAAAGCCCATCCTGATTTCCCGCTCCCAAGGCTTGGCTACTCAACTTTGCCTGGGGATCACGGCTCCATAAAGCATCCTTGCCTTCCCGGTTTTCCATGGACAGACTGTCGCACATGGATGCCACGGTTCTGATCGTCGACGACGAAAAACACACCCGGGAAGGACTGCGCCTTTCCCTCGAAGATGACTACGACGTTTATATTGCCGCAGACCGGGCCGAGGCGATGGAAGTCCTGAAAAACGAGCGGGTGGATGTCATGCTCACCGACCTCCGGCTCGGGGCCGATGACGGCATGGAGCTGATCGAAGCCGCCGTCTCCATGCCTCACGCTCCGGTAGTCATCATGATGACCGCCTACGGCAGCGTCGATGCTGCCGTGGAAGCCATGAAGCGGGGGGCGTGGCACTTTGTCACCAAGCCCCTCAACCTCGAAGCACTCGATCTCCTCATCAAACGGGCTCTCCGCAGCCGCAAGCTGGAGCTCGAAAACACCTCGCTCAAACGGCAGGTCGAGGATCGTTATGCCCTGGACCGCATCCTCGGGAAGTCCGTCCCGATGCAGCGTGTCTTCGAAACCATTACTCAGGTCGCCCCCACCCGCGCCACCGTGTTGGTGGAAGGCGAAAGCGGCACCGGGAAGGAACTTGTCGCCCACGCGATCCACAACCTCAGTGGGCGCCCCAAGGCCAAACTGGTGATTGTGCATTGTGCCGCCCTCAGCCCACAATTGCTGGAAAGCGAGCTCTTCGGCCACGAAAAAGGATCCTTCACCGGCGCCATGGAACGGCGCATCGGCCGGTTCGAACAAGCCAACGGAGGTACGCTCTTCCTTGATGAATTGGGCGAGATCGATGCCGCCATCCAAGTCAAACTGTTGCGCGCCCTCGGCGAGCGCACCATTGAGCGCGTGGGCGGCAACTCCACCATCAAAGTCGACGTCCGGGTGATTGCGGCCACCAACAAGGACCTCGCCGGCATGGTCGCTGACGGCAAGTTCCGGGAGGATCTCTATTTCCGTCTCAACGTGGTCAGCATCTACATGCCCCCGCTGAGGGAGCGGAAGGAAGACATCCCCACCCTCGCCAACGCCTTTCTCCGCGAACTGGCCAAGGAAAATAACAAACCGATGCGGGAAATCGGCCCCGAAGCCATGCAGGCCTTGATGGCCTACAACTGGCCGGGTAACGTGCGCGAACTGCGCACGGCCATCGAACACGGCATCGTGATGGGCACCGGAGCCCGGATGCTGGTGAGGCACCTTCCCGCGACGCTGCGCGGCGAAGCCCCGGCGCCCACCATGCACCGTCCGGGACGGCCGGCGCCGGCCGGCGCGCTTCTGCCTGGCGCCGCCGCCGTCCTGCCGTCGGATCTCTCGATCGGGAAAATGGAAATCCGCTTCATCCTCGAAGCCCTTCAGCGCACCCGCCAGAACCGCAGTGAAGCCGCTAAATTGTTGGGCATTTCCCGCCGAACGCTGCAACGCAAGCTCAAGGAACTCAAACTCGCGGATGACGGGGATGAGGAAGGAAGTGACGGCTGAGCTGGCAAAGCATCCGGCCCCTGGCCCCTTTCCGGTTTTCAGAAGGGGCAGTCGCTTTTTGTCCGTTTAACTCCGGTTGGCGGCTGGCCGGTTTCCGGGATCAGCCCCGGCGGAACCTGACAGCTCCAGCAGACCGGAACCCGCTTCTCAAAAGTGTGTCCGTGCTGCCCCATCGAAATGATTGCGCTAAGCAGCCGCAGGTGCATACTGCGCGTTCCCCGCCCTCGGGCCTGTCTCTTTTTCCTCACATATTTTACTGCATGGCTACTACTGAAATCACTGCCGCCCCTCAGGAATTGGATGCCGGGATGATGGTCCGGCGGGCTTTGTTCCTGGTGCTGCTGGCCGGTTTGACGGCCTACTTTCTGGGACTGGACTTCAAGGGACTTTCCACTCCGAAAGGGATGGAGCAGGCAGTGATCTCCCGCGAAATCGCCAAGGGGAACGGATTTATCACCACCGTGCAGAAACCGCTGGAATGGAAGCAGTTGGAAAAACGGGCGAAGGATTTGCTGGGGCCGGGAACCACCCTGGACCTGCAGGCGACCCCGGACACTTACCACTCCCCTCTGAATCCCCTCGTGAACAGCCTGGTGCTGGGCATGGCCAAAGAAACCTGGCAACTGGGAGACAAACAGTCGGTGTATACGCCGGATGTCCTGATCGCCGGCACCGCGATGGTCCTGCTGCTGGCCTCCATTGGAATTACCTATCTGCTGGTTTCGAGGATTTTTGATGCCCGGATCGGGGGAGTGACGGCCCTCCTGCTGTTGCTCTGTGAGCTGCTGTGGAAGTTTTCCCAGACGGGTTTGCCGCAGATGCTGATGTTGTTCCTGTTCAGCTTCGGGACCTACTTTTTATACAAGGCGGTTGAAAATGAAGCCCAGGGCCGCAGTTCCTTGCTCTGGCTGGCCCTGACCGGTGGATTTTTTGGGCTGTTGGCGTTGGCGCACTGGCTGACGCTGTGGGTGTTCTTCGGGCTGCTGGTCTTTGTGGCGATGTATTTCGCCCGCCGGGTGCTGATGCTGGGAATGATCCTGGGCATCGTAGGCCTGATCGCGGGGATCTGGGGATGGATGAATTACCAACGGACCGGCAATCCTCTCGGGTCCGGATTGTATGCTTTTTACTCCGGACTGGGCGGAGCCAGCAGCGAAGAGGCCTTGTTCCGGGACTTGGAACAAACGGTGGGCGGATTGAATTTCCAGGGATTCCTCCGCAAAGCGGTGGCCAACGCGCTGGGGCAGGTGTCCGAACTGTATGGTTATCTGGGAGGGGTGGTGGCGGCCCCGCTGTTTTTCCTCAGCCTGCTGCATCCCTTCCGGCGCAAGGAGATCGCGGACTTCCGCTGGGCCATCCTGATCATGTGGTTCTTCAGCGTGGTGGGCATGACCCTCTACGGAATCAAATCCCTCCACGAGACGCAGACCCATGAGAACAATCTGCATATTCTTTTCATTCCGGTGATGACCGGTTACGGGCTGGCCTTCCTTTCGGTGCTCTGGAACAGGCTCAATCTCCCGCTGCAGATTCCCACCGTGCGGAATGGGCACTTTATCCTGGCCATCCTCATCAGCGCCCTGCCATTCTTGCTCAACATGATACCCCGGGTGGTGGACCTCACCCGGATTCCCCGTGAACACCGCGTCCAGTATCCCATCTATATCCCACGTCTGATCAAGGATTACGCGGACTTGCTGCCCGAAAATGAAATCATCGTGTCGGATATCCCCTGGGCGGTCTCATGGTATGGACAACGGAGCAGTTTCTGGCTGCCCAAGGATCAGGGGCAGCTCAACACGCTGATGACCCTGGGCAAGGACAAGGGGACCCCGATTTCCGCCATCCTGCTGAGCCCGCAATTGTTGTGGACTCACTTGAGCGAAGCCAGCCAGCCCCGCTCGGAATTCTTTGCCTGGCGGCAGTATGTCATGTTTTACCCAGCCATGGGGCTGGCCAAAAATGACCAGGAAAGCACTGCCCTGCAGGGGATGTTGTCCTCCGACCTTCCCATGAAAAACTACTATGATGTCGGAGGGCCTTTCGGACGTTTGTATCTGTTCATGACGGAAAACAAACTGACTCCGCAACCCAAGGCTGAGAACTGATTTCCCATGCCGGCCCGCCATCTCGAAAAAGTCGAGGCCCATGCCCGCAAGGCGCTGGCCCCCGAACCGGATCAGGTGCAGGCCGACCTGATCAAACGTTACCGCAGCTTCCTCAAGAAGGAGGAACACCGCATCCGCCTCGCGCACAAGTCAGGGGCCAGCGGCACCGATGTCTGCACCCAGCGCAGCACCCTGCTGGATGTGGTCCTGCACAATCTTTTTGCGGGAGCGCTCGAAAAAAGCGCGGCCGAAGTGCGCGTCACCCTCGTGGCCACCGGTGGTTATGGCCGGGGCCTGCTGAACCCCGGCAGTGACGTGGATCTGCTCTTCCTGCATCCGGAGCGGGGCGGACGGGAACTGTCCGGCCGCACCAAGGACGTCATCGAAAAAGTGCTCTACATGCTGTGGGATGTCGGCTTCAAAATCGGCCACGCGGTGCGGACGCTCAAGGAAACCTATGCCCAGGCGAATGCCGACCACCAGACCAAGACCGCCCTGCTGGACCACCGGTTCATCACCGGGGACCAGGCCTTGTATGACCAGTTCGCGGCGGGATTTCCCAAACAATGTCTTGAGGGCAAAGGCAAGGCCACGGAGTTCCTGAAGTTCCGCGCCACCGACCTGCATGACCGCCATGCCAAACAGAGCAATACGGTTTATCTCCAGGAACCCCATCTGAAAAATGGCTGCGGCGGCCTGCGGGACTATCATAATATCCTCTGGTGCTGCCGGGTAAAGCTGGGCACCTCCAGCATGGAGGATCTGATCAAACAGCGGATCTTCTCCCGCATTGCCGGTCAGGAGATCATCAAAG
>JAYUWQ010000458.1:0-4171 GCA_043753485.1 bacterium | reverse complement strand
TCGGCCTCCAAGCCCACCGCGCCATCTACGACCCCCTCGGGGAAATGATCGACACCGCCACCCAACAAACCGCCACCGCCTACACCGCCACCACCGGCGGAAACATCAATTCCGATTTCACCACCCTCCAGGAAAAGATCATCACCGCCCAGCAAACCGCCCTCGCCGAAGCCGCCACCGAAATCGCCAGCCTCACCACCCTCTTCGACGACGCCGTCACCAAACAAGATACCGCCGCCCCATCAGTCCCTTTGGTCCATTCAGTCCATTTGGTCCATATAGTCCCATCTGCCGCCGCCACCGATGCCGCCAAGGAAGCCGGCCGGAAACTCGGCGAACGCTCCGGGCGCCGCAAAGGCCGGACAGAAGCCGTGCAAAGTTTCCGGGACTGGCTGCAAGGCAGCCCCCTCCCCGGCCTGCCCTCCTTCCCCACCGTCGCCCGCCGCTACCTCCAGCTCTCCCGCTTCAACGCCGACCAGTTCACCGCCGCCCTCACCAAACTCTTCCCCACCATCCCCCCGGAAGAATTCGCCGCCGCTGCTGCCAAAATCGCCGATCTCATCGCCCACAAAACCGCCGCCGCCCGCCGCCGGGCAATCCAAAGTTTCATCGACACCCTAGCCGGCCAACCCAAAGCCGCCCCCCACGGGGAAAAACTCGGCAAGTTCCTCCACACCCTCCTGCGTGCGGAAAAGTTCGGCGTGCTTGATCAGGACACCTTCCTCGCCGCCTTCGCCCATGCCTTCAACCTGAATGGCCTCACCGCCGCCAACACCGCCCAGCTCCGGGACCTCTGGCACGCCATCCAGGCCCGGGATGCGGAAGGCCGCCCCGCCCACTTCGGCATGGTCCGGGAAACCTTGGAACGCCAGTTCGCCACCGCCGTGAATGCCATCGCCCCCGCCGCCCGTTGGGATAACCTCCTCTTCGATCAATACCAGTCCGCCGTCCTCTCCTCGGTCGGTTCCATCATCAATCAGTTCTCCGGCGTCTTCCGGGTCTTCGCGGGCCTCGATGCCATCCAAAAATCCGTCGCCTCGCGGGATGCCGGGGCCTTCCTCGCCGAGTGGTGGCAAGGCAGCCGCGATGTCCTGCAGCACCTCCCCCTCATGCTCACCGCCATCCGCGGGGAATCCCTCGGGCACCTCCCCCCGGAAGTCCGGGGCGGATTTGCCCCCCGGGAGCAAAAACTCCAGCTCGCCCGCGCCGGGCAAACCATGCGCGTCGCCCTGCCCAATGGGTCCGTAATCAGCCTCGGCGACACCACCCGCGCCATGTTGCGCGCCAAGGAACTATTTTCCTGGCGCCTCATCCGCGGCGCGGAAGGCGTCTCCGGCATCAGCGATGCCGCCGCCCATTACCGCACCGCTCTCGCCGCCTCCTACCGGGCCGCCGGCCTCACCCCCGCCGCCGCCCGCCTGCAGGCCGTGGCGGATCTGCTGGCCAGCCCCGCCGACCGCGCCGCCGCCCTCGCCCAGGCCACCACGGAACAAACTACCGGCCTCATCGGAGTCGGAGCCGCCGCCCTGAAACGCCGCACCCAGGAGATTGTCCAGCACGGCATCGACCGGCGCCTCGGTGAGGACCTCACCCGCCGTGTGGAAATGCTCACCTCCTATCAGCAATTCAAGACCGCACCTCTGGGGCCCATCGGTGGCCTCATCTCCGAGATCTTCGGCAAGTTCTCCAAGCCGGAGGGCGCCACCCGCATCACCCGGTTCTTTTTCCTCTTCGGCCGCTTCCTCGGCCACTCCATCGATATCACCCTCGGCTACACCCCCGGCGCCCACCTCCTCACCTTGTCAGGCGACGGCACCAACCGCCGCCAGAAAACCATTCAGGAAGTCTTCGGCACCGTAGAGGCCTACAACCGGAACCAGCACGCCAAAGCCGCCGCCGGCGGCACCTTCCTCCTCGCCACTGGCCTTCTCATGGCCATGGCCCAGGCCATGGCGGATGATGATGATGAACCTCCCATCTTCGCCGTCACCGGATCCGCCCCCATGGCCGACCGTGCCGCTCAGGAAAAACTCATCGCCTCCGGCCAGTGGCAGCCCGGCGTCATCCGCCTCGGCGGGACCGTCCTTAACTACCAGCAAATCCCGGAGCTCGCTCCCCTCCTCACCCTCCTCGGCAATGCCTCCGACTACGCCCTCCATGGGCAGACCCTCTATCCCGCCAAAGGAAAGACCGTCATCCCCACCGGCACCGCCGTTTTCGCCAATACCGCCGATGTCCTCGCCGCCCCCATCAAAAGAAGTACCTACCGCCAATGGTTCGAAGCCCTCACCGCCCTCACCAAAACCAGCGGCGGTGGCGCGGACAAAGCCGCCGAAGCCTTCGCCAACCTTTTGACCGCCCCCGCCGGCGGGTTCCTCCGTGTCCCCATGGTCGTGGATGCCGACAAACTCTACCGAGCCGGCACCGCTAAGGACGCGGAAGGCTTCGCCGAAAACCTCCTCCGCCGCATCCCCTTTGTCCATGTCGGAGAAACCACGTTCAACGCCTACGGGGAAGAGCAACCCGGCTTCAGCCTCATCTCCCTCCTGCCCGGCACCCTGCAGTCCTCCCCGGAAGTCATGGCCGCCGCCAAGCTCAACGTCGAAACCAACACCAGCCGCCAGTTCCCCCAGGACCCGGAACTGAAAGCCGCCGACGGAACCGTCATCGAAGTCATCCGTGAAATGCGGGAAAAATTCGTCCGGGAATCCGGCCGCCTCTACGTCGAAAGCCTCCTCCGGAACGAAGCCGCCATCCGCCGCGCCTTCGCCCTAGGCGGTGCCGCTGCCGCCCAGAAGATCGTTTCCAATATCAGCGCGAGGGCGAACCGGAATGCACGCACAACGCTTTCACCCTGATTACGAACATGACTCTAGCGACGCACGCCTCCGCTGAGTAAGACCACATCCCACTGCGGCGGCTTGGACCCACTTGGAATTTGTTGCGAAAGCTCGACCGCACGTGTTTCACGGGCTTACTTTCTTGTTGCCAAGACCGGCTGAATCCGTAGGTGTCCGGATGGCCTATACAGAGTCAGTCGTCACCTTTATAGACATTATGGGTTTTGGCACTTTAGTTGCTAATGAGGCGAACTTCCAAAAAATTGACCGCATACTTGGCCGCTTGCGGAATGTTGCACAGTTTGAAGCTTTTGAAACCAAGGCTCACGAACAGCGTTCCACGTGTTTCTCTGATTGCTGCGTCCGATCTACGCCAATCATCAAATCCAACGGCGAATCCAATCGCTTCGGTATCCTGGCTCACGAGGTTCTGGATTTGGTGCATACTCAGCTTGATTTGATCGGATCGGAGTCTGTTCTGATGCGGGGTGCGATCACTATTGGCCCTCTTATCCACGAGGAGGATAAAGTTTTCGGCCCCGCATTAGAGCGGGCTTACCGGCTTGAGACAGAGGCTGCCCAATACCCCCGCATTATCATCGATCCACATATAATAAGACGGGCGAGACTAACTCAGGACCTCGGAGCATCCCATCATGACCCTGATCAAGACATCGCCTACTTAATGGATTTTCTAAAGCGGGATAGGGATGGACTCTACTTTATTAATTACCTGCACCTCTCCAGCTCGGAAAGCGATGGTTACGAAGAGCAACTATTTTTGATTCAAAAGCATAAAGAATTGATCATCGCTGGGGCTACGGCTCACGGAGAGCGCCCCTCCCTCGCGATCAAATACAATTGGCTTATCGAATACCACAATCAATATGTGTCGGGCCTCCATGAGGGCATTCTTTCGGAATTATGCGTCCGACGAGATGATTACTTGATAGAATATGCCGATTTTCCCTTTTACCAAACTTTAGGTGCTGAAAGCGAACCTATAAGAGGGATGTGAATTTCGCTTCCGATCTTGTTTTTGCAGATTCAAACTTGATCTCCCGCCAAGGCAGCATCCACCTGCGACTTCCAATCTCCGTCGAAAATAAGCCGGAAGCGCATCGGACTTGGCTCATTTCCCAACAAAAATTCGCCCACGGGCACGCCGCCATCGCTGTGACGTTCCAGCGTCTCGAATAGCTTCCGTTTGTAATCGGTGTCCTCGTTCTTGAGGTGCAAGCCTTTCGTCTCCACGACGACGAGCTTGGATGGCTTACCCTTTGTTTCCTCCAGCGCGACTAGGAAATCCGGGAAGACTTTTTTCTTCTTCC
>JAYUWQ010000457.1:0-4179 GCA_043753485.1 bacterium | reverse complement strand
GGCCGTATGGGCCGGGGAAGGCCCCATCGGCACGGACGAAGGAATCCCTTTCACCACGGACGTGCCGGTCCCTTTTGTCAGTCCTGATAACAAGGTTTTCGGCGGGCCGCTCCACGTCAAGGGCAGCCCCAGCCAGCAGCTCTATTATACCGAGTTCATGTAATCGCCATGGGTTCCATCACTCCCGCCAACGCTCCCTTCACCCTCGCCTCCGGCGCCAGCATCCTCATGCCGGCGGCTGCCGCCCCGGTGCCTTTCGGTTCCCGGTATCGCCGTCCTGATGGCGTGGCCACTTACTTTCGTCCTGATGACATCACCCCTTACCGCCGCCCCTGAACCATGTCCACCCTGACAGTCTCTCAAGCCGTCGATTCCGTTCTAGCCGCGCCCTCTTCGGCGGCCGCGCGTGGAGCCCTGGGGCTGGGCGCGCTGACTGCGGACGATCAGAACAACGTGACCGCTTCCCTGACGGATACCACTGCCACCCCTCTGGGCGGGGCTTACCGGCGGCCGGTCTTTGGAGCTGACGTTCAGGTGGCGGCCGGGAACGGCACCACGGTGATGAATATGCAGCCCGCTCTGTGGATGCACCGGGGCCGGACCGCGCTGATTTATTCGCTTTCCACCTCCCCGGAATTTGCCAGCGCGGTGCTGCAAATCCGCCTGCAGAATGCGGATCTGACGTGGACCGCCCCCATTACTCCCTTTCCGGAGCCGGATCAAATCGACGGTCTGGATGCCAATTTCATCGCGGCATTCGCCACGGAAATCGACGGGGTGACATATTTCCTTGCCCAGGCTGCCATCGCGCCGGAAACCCCGGGGGAGAAGTTTGATTGTTATGTGTTCCAGGCCACGGACTCCACCCTGACCACGCTAACGCAGCTGGCGAAACTGAGGCTGGCCGGGAATGATTGGACCATCCCCAGCTGTGCAATCGTCGTGGCCAATGACAGTTCCTGGGTGTTTGCCGCCTATGTGAAGGGCACCGGGGGATTCAATTCCGCGGTGTATGCGTGCCGGAGCACCGACCGCGGGGAGACTTGGGGTTTCCACGCCGTGACCCCTCCCTCTGCCCCTTATACTGCCCCCTCGGAAACCCAGCTCTTTGTCTTCGGCAGCACCCTGGAGGCCTGGATCCGCAATGATGATCTGGTGGATCCCGGTTCCGCAAATGAACGGATCCTGAAATGTGTCAGCACGGATGCGGGGCAGACCTGGGGGGCCATCACGGCGGCCCCGCGTGCCCCGGATCCGGAGGCTATGAATGGACCGTGGGGCGTGCGGGACGGCCCTTCCATGATTTGCGTGGGACGCAACAGCGCCAGCCTGGAGCGTTTGCGGATCATCGACCCGCTGCACTGCAGCCTGTGGGTGCTGCCCGGAGCTGAATCCTATGCCATCGGCGCGGGCTTCCTGCGGAAAGCCCCGGGCCTCTATCAATTTGTGCGCAGCCGGAACGGCACCCTGCTGGAAAACACCGTTTCCCTGATCCCTGACGTGCTGCTGAATCTGACAGTGGGGGATGCAGTGGAGAGCGGGCGCGGGCTCGCTGTCACCTATTCCGGCGGCGTGGCGGGAGTCAATGGCTGGGAGCAAACCGTCACTTCAAACCATGCCGTGGTGGGATCCTCCCTTGGGGACTTCACCCGGCTCCATGATGGCTCCGTGCCTATCATGCTGGGCGTCAGTGGGAAATTCGCCAGTTTGCCGGACGGGCTTTTTCTGCTGAGCACCAATGCCGCCAGCAGCTCATTCAATGGCGTTTGCATCTTCCTGACCGGGGGCGCGCTGCGGATCTTCATCAGTGCCGGTGGCGGCCTTTCTGATTCTCTGGACGTGCCGGCCGCGGTCGGGGAGTTCGCCTATGTCATCCACTTTGGCCGCACCGTCATGACGGTTTGGGACGGCGCAGGCCGCCGCTTGGGGGCCAAGGACATTTCAGGGCTGGCCCGGAACTACGGTTTCAATGCGGCTCAAACCATGTGCCTGGGCAAGAGCGAGGTAGGGGCCACCCAGGCCGCCACCGGCCTTTGCCTCCGCAAGCTCGCCATCTGGACCACTGAGGCCACTGGCCCCGCCGTGGCCGCCATGAGGGAAGCCCTCAGCTGATTCTCCCTCCAAACCTCAACCATAACAAAACGCATCCATGAAATCACTGTTCCGAGTCCTGTTCTGTTTCTGCCTCCTGCTCTTCCTGTTCATCTTCCCGGCAATCGCACGGGCCCATGACGTCACCCTCGCATGGGATGACGATCAACCTGGCGTCACCTACCGCATCGAGCAGGCAGCCGCCGGTCCGGATCCTGCCGTCTGGACCGTCAGCGGAAAAGACATCGGGCCCAAAGAGTTCACGCTGCAGAACCTGCCGCCCGGCCGCTATCTCTTCCGCTGCTTTGCGGTGGCGGGGACTCTGGAAAGCGACCCCTCCGCCGTGCTGGAAGTCACGATCCGCCCCGGGGCTCCGCAAGGCCTGCGGATCAAGGTGGCCCTCCGCGTCTCGCGCGATGGCATGAAGACGTGGCAGACCCTGGCCGTGCATGAGGAGGAGGCCGACAATGCCGCGTTCTTCCGCGCCGAAATCGCCGCCGTGAAGTAAGGCGCTCCTTCTTGAATCCTCCCATGAAAATCGAAGGCAAACCCTACAGCGTGACGGGCTATATCGCCTATCTGGCGGCCCTGCAGACGGGGCCGTGGCGGCCTTCTTATGTGGTCATCCATCACTGTGCCGCGCCTTCGCTGGCGCAGCGGCCGCACGGGTTCCAGCCGCAGCATATGGAGAACCTGAAGGACTATTATGAACAGAAGAACTGGAGCAGCGGCCCGCATCTGTTTGTGGATGACTCGAAGATCTGGACCTTTTCCCCCCTCACCGCGCGGGGCACCCATGCGGTGAGCTACAACGCCAATGGCATCGGCATTGAGATGCTGGGTGACTATGACCGGGAGGATCCCTGGAGCGGCCGCGGGCGGCAGGTGCTGCAGAACACGGCGGCTGCCACGGGGCTGCTGCTGGCCAAGTTCGGCCTTGGGAAGGACCGGGTGAAGTTCCACCGGGATGATCCCAAAACCGACAAGACGTGCCCGGGGAAGTTGATCACCAAAGAAGCCTTCCTGAAACTGCTCTAACCATGCCCCGCATCAACCCTCAATTCCCCGGCGACCAGCCCCTCTCCGTGGAGCTGGATACCGGCTTTGTAGGCGTCAATGACAAGGTGGATCCGGCCCTGCTGCGGTCGGGGAATATCACCTATCAGGACGGGCAAGGCGCGGCGGGACTGGTGGCGGCCGCGCAGAATAACCGTTTCATCGCCGGGCTGGCCCAGACCCGCCCGGGCAGCCTGATGCCGGTGCACTTCAACCCGGCTTTCAATGGCAGTGAGCTGCTGGGCGCCGGGATCTACAGCGACCCGGACGGCCGGGAATGGATGGCCCTGGCCCAGCTGGATCAGGTGACGTTCTGCAGCGATGGCGCGGCCCCGGTGGTGGTGGGTCTGGCGGCAGAGCTGGACGACACGCTGCCGGCGGAGTTTACCCAATGCTTCGGCGATCTGGTGCTCTGGCGCGGGCCGGATCTGGATCCCCTTTACTGGAACGGGGACGCTAGCCGGGATTTCTTTGTGGTGACGCGGCCCCCGCCGGATCTGACGGATCCGGAGCAGCCGCGTTATCTCACGCCCACGCCGCCGGGCAGCTATGGCATGGTGGCCGGGGACCGCCTCTGGGTGGTGACCGGCCGGGACACCGTGGCCTGGTCCGACATCCTGAATTACCGCGCCTTTGATCCCGCGCTGAGCACGGCGCGCCTGAACTCCGGGGAGGACGATGGCATTGTGGCCCTGCTGGAATGGGAAAGCTCCATCCTCGTGTTCAAGGAACAGAGCATTTTCCGCCTCATGAATACCACGGGTGATCTGAGCCAGCTGGCTGCGGAACGCATCAACCGCGGCATCGGCTGTCTGGCCCGCCGGTCCGTGGCGCAGGTGGGGTCCGAAGTGTTCTGGCTGGCCCAGGGCGGGGTTTACCGGATCAGTCAGGCGTTCGAGTCCCGCCTTTCTGCCAACCCGATTCCCGTCAGTGATGCGATCGACAGCACCATGCGCCGGATCAACTGGACCCATGCCGGCGCGGCCTGTGGGATTGCGGTGGACCGGTATTATTACCTCGCCGTCCCGCTGG
>JAYUWQ010000456.1:0-4179 GCA_043753485.1 bacterium | reverse complement strand
CCTGTTGCAGAATCCGCCTGGTCCCCTGCGGGATTTATTTTTCGAAGGATTCCAGAAAAGGCTTTCCACCAAATCCAAATGAAAGGCTGCTTCTTTTTCTTCTGGCGTTGGATCCGGCACGGCGTGCGGCTGGTGGTTCTTTCCCTGGCGGCAGTCGCCGCCGGGTATTGGCTGGGCCGGCACAGTGTGCCGGGATCATTTTCCCCCACAGTCGCACTAGCCCCGCTGGGATCTGAAAAACCCCTGGCGTTAGTGCTGCCAAAGGAACTGCAGCCGAAACACCGGGTGGCTCTCCTGCTGCAGCAGGGCATAACCGGCCCTCTAATGACGGTCGAGCTTTCCAGCCTGTCTGCCGCTGAATTGAAGGAGGTGCTGAAATCGGCGGAGTCGTGGCATGGTGGCTTGGATGGTTATTTTTACGGGCAAGTCATCAGGTCTTTGGCGTTTGTGGATCCGGAGTCGGCGGTGGCTGAATTGCTCAAACAGCCGTCCAGCCACATGCGGAGTGTTCATATTTCCGATGCCATGGCCCAGTGGGCGAAACGCGATCCCGTGGCCGCATGGCGGAAGTGGCAGGAGTCCTTGGCAGGATATGACCGGAGTCCCCATGGGCTGGAGACTATCCTGGCGGAGTTGGGGCGGAAGGACCTCCCCATGGCCTTTGCGGCCTTGCGCGGGTTTGCGGAAAAGGAACCGGCCGGAGGGCATCAGAACGGATGGCGCCAGGGCCTGCAACAGCTGGGCACGGTGATGGGGCGGAAACCGGAGACACGGAGCACCCTGATGACGGAACTCCTGAAGCCCGAAAATGCGTCGCCGGATTTGCTATGGAACGGGATGCAGGCTCTTTTTTTTGAGGGCCGGTACTCCCATCCGCAGGTGCTGCAGGAAGCCGTGGATTGGCTGGACCAGCCTGGCATCACCGGCGAAATGAAGGGGATTATCCTCAGCGGAATTCTGTTTAACCGCATCAGAAAAGAAGATCCCGCCACGGCCGCAGAGTGGTATCTGACGCAGGCAGAACACGCCGGCCTGCCCGATCACGAAAGTTCTTATCAAGTGGCCATGAATTGGGCACCTAAAGACCTGAATGCCTGCGGCAGCTGGCTAAACCAGCAGGAGCCGGGACCGCAATTGGACCGGGCGATCGACCAATTCTCCTTGGCAGCGGCAGAAAAGGACTTGGACGCGGCTTTCGCCTGGTCCGCCAAAATAACGGACGGAACGCTGCGCCTCCGCAACTTGGAGTTCGTCTGGTCAAGGGCGAGGCAACAGCATTCCCGTCAAGAAATGTGGCAGGCTCTGGCAGACTCTCCTATTTCACCTGCGGACCGGCAGAAGCTGGAAGCTCAGCTGCCGCCTTGGGATTGAAACCGGGAAGCAGGGACTGGACGGCCGGGCCTGCTGCGCGCGGTGTTCCTGCTGGATGAGCAAATATCTCATCGCGGCGCGGCTCATGGCTTCACGGCTTTGAGCTGATCGGCGCGTTGTTTCAGATCGAGGGCGGTTTTGGCATCAATCAGGCCAGCGGTTTTGAAGGATTCGGCGGTGCGGAGAGTGTCGTCGCTCAGCGTGAAGGGCCAGATCATGGCCGCGGCATGGGAGGGGAGGAGCGCAAAGTTGGCCGGGTGGTTCGCCAGGTCGGGGACGAGGGCCGCGGAGAGATGACGGCCAATGGTGAGGGTGTCGCCTTTGAACGAACCGGCCCGGATCAGCGGGGGCTGGCCCGTGAGGAGGGATTGGGTGCCTTCCGGTTCAGGGATGATCTTCATTTCCTTGCAGAGGGCGAGGCTGGTCTGGAGGGATTTGGCCACGAGGTCGATCTCGCGATCGGAGGTGTAACCGGCGGCGGTGAGCACATCTTTGAGGTATTGTTCCTCACCAATCCGGATATCGCCCCGGTTACGGAGCATCCGGTAATCGGAAAAGATGACCATGGCCCGCAGAAACATGGCTTCGGCCTGCGCGGCGGGAGTGGCCGTGCTGATGAAACGCCGGTCGAGGGTGGTGGCGAGCGCGCCGACCTGCCGGTCATATTCGGCGGTGGATTGCTGTTTGGACCACCAGTAAAAGAGGCCGCCGGCCACCAGGACTGCGAGGATGACTTTGTTGATCGTTTGCATGAGGGGGAAGTTTTCAGTTATTCAGTTATTCAGTTTTCAGGGGGACACCGGCAGCAACCGCTTCCGGTCGTTCCTCCCGCACCGGCCTAGCGGCGCTGCGCCCGGTTTTGTTCCCGGAGCCACTCCTTGAAGTCCTCCTTCATGGCGGCAGGGTCGCGGGCGTGCATCAGGGCGTCTTCGGCGGTGATGAAACCGCCGGTGAGCAAGTGATAGAGACTGCTGTCCATGGTGTGCATACCATGGATGGAGCCGACCTGCATGAGGCCGTAAAGCTGCTCGAACCGGTGATCGCGGATGATGGCGGAAATGGCAGGGGTCACCACCATGACTTCGCTGGCCATGACCCGGCCCGGGGAGTCGGCCCGCGGCAGCAGCTTCTGATTGACCACCCCAACCAGGGCGGAGGACAGCTGGGTAATGATCTGGGGCTGCTGCATCGGTGGGAAGATATCCACCACGCGGTCGAGGCTGCCGACGGCGCTGCGCGTGTGCAGGGTGGAGATGACCAGATGCCCGGTCTCGGCCGCCGTCAGGGCGGCGGCGATGCTCTCCTGGTCCCGCATTTCAGAGACCACGATGACATCCACGTCCTGGCGGACCGCCGCTTTGAGGGCCGAGGCGAAGTCGCGGGTGTCGAGGCCGATCTGTCGTTGTTTGATCAGGCTGCCGGCGTGGGCAAAAGTGAACTCGATCGGGTCTTCGACCGTGGTGACAACCCCACGCCGTTCCTGGAGGATCTGGGCGGTCATGGCGGCGAGGGTGGTGGACTTGCCGGCACCCGCCATGCCGGTGACGAGGATCAGACCCTGGCGGGCGCGGCAGAAATCCTCCACGGTGGGGCCGTGGCCGAGGGTTTTCAGATCAGGCACTTCGGCAGGGACATAACGGAAGGCGGCTTCCAGATTTCCCCGGCTGTAGTGGGCATTGCCGCGGAAGCGGCCGATGTCCCGGACCTGGATGGCGAAGTCGAGTTCCCAGTCCTTTTCCAGGCGGCTGCGCTCGCTTTCCGTCAGGACGGCCAGCACCAGTTCACGGCAGCGCTTGGCCTCCATGGGAATATCGGAAAGAGGCGTGAGCACCCCGTCGATGCGGGCCACGGGCGGGGCCCCGATGCTGAGGTGAAGGTCGGAGCCGCCGAGTTGGCGGGTGAGGGTGAGCAGATCAACAAGGTCGTAGTCGGGGGACATGGGGGGAGAAATTTTATGATTTACTATGGATGATTGATGATCTGGCAGGCCAGGTCTTTGGGGCTTTGGTTTCTGTCAGGAAATACCGCGCAGGGCACGGCTGAATTCGGCGGCATTAGGCGCGGTGGCGAGGGCGACCGCGGGAGTGACCCGGCCTTGCTGGACCGCTTCGATGAGGGCCTGCTGGTAGGATTTATTGTGGGGATTTCCGCCCCGGCGGATGAAGTCGCTGAGGGCGGGGATGTCCATGGCGCGCAGCCAGTCGCGGGCGGCAGCTTCGACTTCGAGGCTCTCGCAGATGAGGGTGGACCGGTTGCCTTCTGCCGCGGGGAGGAGGCGCTGGCTGAGGATGCCGATGGTTTGATTGGAGAGCAGGGAAAGCATGGAATCCCGCTCGTGCGGCGGCACGAGGTGGACCAGCCGGTCGATGGTTTCCGCAATATTCGGACTGTGCAGGGTGCTGAAAACCAGGTGCCCGGTCTCAGCGGCCTGGAGGGCGATCAGGGCGGTGGTGGCATCGCGGATTTCCCCCACAAAAATGATGTCCGGAGCCTGGCGCATGGCACGGCGCAGGCCGGTCTCGAAGGATGGGGTGTCGATGCCGACCTCCCGCTGGGTGAAGAAGCTGGTCCGGTCAGTGAAAACGAACTCGACGGGATCTTCGATGGTGACGATGTGGGTGGACCGGGTGGAATTGATGTATTCCAGGCAGCAGGCGATGGTGGTGCTTTTCCCGCAGCCGGTGGGCCCGGTGACGAGAATCAGACCGGAGCGGCGGCTGAGCCAGTTGGTGAGGATTTCCTCGGGCAGGCCGAGGGTATCCATGGTCGGGATCTGGGTGCGGATCTGGCGGAGCACCGCCCCAAGCC
>JAYUWQ010000455.1:0-1725 GCA_043753485.1 bacterium | reverse complement strand
GCCGCTGAGCCGCGCCGCCCGGGAGCCGTGCTTTCTGGGAGCGCAGGACCTTTGGTTTTCCTTTTGACAATCGCGGTGGGTTTGGTATGTCGCGTTCCGGTCCGGCTCACGGAATACGGCAGGGTAGCTCAGCGGTAGAGCAGAGGACTCATAAGCCTTTGGTCGGCGGTTCAAATCCGCCCCTTGCCACCATGAGCCACTGTCGATCCGCCTCCGGGCGGTGCACGGAGGCGTTTCCCGGCCGGTGACATTTTTCATCGGTTATGAGTTCTCCTTCTCCCTCTTTTTCCTGTTCCGGCAATGGTCAGCCGGTTCCTCCTGAAACCGCGCAACGACTGACGGCCGGACCATTGAGGGTGGATCTGATCGAGGGGGAACTCCGCTATTTCCACGCCGGAGCGGATGAGGCCGTGCGGCGCATTTATGCGGCGGTGCGCGATTCAAGCTGGAATACGGTCGCAGCCCGGGGCACGGGATTGCGGGTGGAGCAATCGGCGGAGGGATTTGAAGTGACATGGCAGAGCGGACATGTGGATGGAGACGTGGACTTTGCCTGGGAAAGCCGGATCTGTGGCACCGCGGATGGAGTGATCCGTTGGGAATTCGACGGGGTGGCCCGGCGGGCGTTTGCCAAAAACCGGGTGGGGTTCTGCATCCTGCATCCGCTGGCTGTGTGTCAGGGAAAACCCTGTGAAGTGGAATATGTCAGTGGGGACGTGGCGGAGTGTTGCTTTCCCGGAGGGATTGCGCCGGATCAACCGGTGCGGGGCCTGCATGATTTCCACCGGATGCGTTATGCGGTGAATCCGGCCTGGGACGTGGAACTGACCCTGGAGGGCGATGCCTTCGAAATGGAGGATCAGCGGAATTGGACGGACGCCAGTTTCAAAACCTACAGCACGCCGCAGCGGATTCCCTTGCCGGCGTGGTTGAAGCAAGGCCAACGGGTGCGGCAGGTGGTCACAGTCCGCCTGGTGGCGGCTTCAGGCAGGGGGCAGATTAAGGACGGCGCGTCCCGGGTGACGCCTGCGGAGGTGACTTTGGCGGAGGATGGGACGCTACCGTGGCCGCAGGTGGGGCTGGGGCTGCCATCGCATGGAGGTGTGATGGAAGATCGGGAGGTGCAACGGCTGCGGGCGCTGGGTTTGGATCATGTGAGGGTGGATGTGAAAATGAGTGGAGCCGGGTGGGCCGGGATTTTGCAGCAGGCGGGAGCAGAGGCGGCGCGGCTGGGTTGTGATTTGGAAATCGCCCTGCATCTCACGGAAGCCTCCGGAGCCCGGAAAGCGGCGGAAGAGGCCCGGCAGTTGCCATGTCCGGTGGCGCGGTGGCTGATCATTGAAGAAGGGAAACCGGTGGCGAATCCTGCCCTGCTCAAGGCGGCCCGCGAGGCCCTCGGCACCGGGGTGGGCATTGGCACCGATATCGATTATTTTCCGCTGAACAACCATCGTCCGGCGGTGGATAGCGCGGACTTCATTTTCTGCTCCATCCGTCCCCAGGCGCATGCGTTTGACGATGCGACTGTGATCGAGAATCTGGAGGGCCAGACGCATCTGGTCGCGAGTGCCCGGCAGGTCTTTGCCCCGCTGCCCTTCGTGGCTTCTCCGGTGACTCTGAAACGCCGTTGGCACAAAGGCCCGCCGCGTCCCGCCGCAGAACTCCCCCCGATGGTGGACCGCCGGCAGATGTCGCTGCTGGGTGCTGGTTGGCTGGTGGGTTCGC
>JAYUWQ010000454.1:0-4190 GCA_043753485.1 bacterium | reverse complement strand
GAACTGGAGCAGTTTGAGAAAATCGAAAGTTACGATGCCGCCCGCCAACTGCGGCTCGCCCAGGCGTTCATGGGCCTGCAGCGCTGGCGCGAGGCCGGTGCCCTCCTCGAGAGTGCCGTGATAGGACTGCCTCCGGACACGCTCCTGCAGGACGCCGCGCAGACCGAACTGGCCTCATGGCAACAAATCCCGCGCTGGGACAAGGTGTTGGAAGCCACCGTCCGATATCCCGGGCGCTTCCAAAGTGCCGCGGACGCCCCGGAGATTCCGCCGCTCCGTCTCGCCCGCGCCGAAGCCCTGCACGGGCTGAACCGCACCGAGGAAGCGGAGCGGCAATACGGTGACCTCGCCGAAGACTTCCCCGGGCATAAACTGGCTGCGCGTGCCTTTTTCATGGGAGGCATCTGCCAGATGGAACTCGACCGTCCTGAAGCCGCCGTCGTCACCTTCCGCCAGTTGCGCGAACGTTTTCCAAAAAGCCCGCTGCGCGCCGATGCCCGCTATTGGGAAGGCATGGCGCTGACCTTTCAGAAACAATGGTCTGCCGCCCGGGACGTCCTCGCCACCTATCTGAAAAGTCACCCGTCCGGCAGCAATGCTTCCGATGCCGTCTTTGAGCGGGCCCGCTGCCTGCACCATCAATTCCAGCACGAAGCCGCCGCCGGGGAATTCGCCGGGTTCCTCGAAGATCACCCGGATCACCTGCGGCACGCCGAAGCCACTTTGCTGCTCGGCGAATCCCTCATGGCCTCGGGCCGGATGGACGATGGCCTGACAGCGCTTGGAAAAATTCCTGAATCCGCAGACCGGATGTTTGAAGAAGCGCAGTTTAAAATCGGTGAAGGTCTGCGCCGCCTGGAGCGCCCGGAGGCCGAGCGTGACCACTTCGCCCGTTTTATTGCTTCCCACCCCCGCAGTCTCCGTCTGGCGGAAGCAGTGCTTCAGCAAGGAAAGGCCGCCACCAAAGCCGGTGATCCGGATGCGGCCCGCCTCCTCTACTGGGCTACCTTGGAGCGTCTGGGTGATGACCCTGCGAGCCAGGGAGTGGAAGATCTCCTGCTCGCCACCCGCCGTCTTTATCCGGGCGGGGAAGGGATTGCCAAGCTGATGGAGAAGCTGGACACCCTGCACCGTGAAGCCCGTGCGGCGGGCCGGAAAACCATGGCGGTCCGTGCCTTGTGGGCCCGCGGCCATCTGCTGCGCGAAACTTCCCCGGATCAGGCCCGGGTTGTTTTCATGCAACTCGGCGACCTGCTGGATCCCGCGCTGCACCACCCGCGCCTGCTGGCGGACTGCGCCGATGCCCGCCGCGAGGCTGGTGCTCCCCGCACCGCGCGCGATCTCTATGAAGCCCTTCGCAAGTGGCATCCCCGGGCCATCGAAAAGGAACGCGCCTCCTATGGTCTGGGCATGTTGGCGTTGGCCGCCGGCCAACCGGACGAGGCGCTGCTCTGGTTTGAGCGAAGCGGCCACGAAGCCGTCGGCGGCACGGCCGGAGGTGACGCCATGATCGAACAAGCCATCCTGCTGCGCCATGCCGGCAAGGGGGAGGATGCCACCAACCTTCTCGAAAAAGTCACTACCAGCCGCCTTTCCCAGCACCGTCAAAAAGCCCGCGCCCTCCTGGAACTGGGCCGCTGTGCCCTAGCCCAGGCAAATCCCGGTGCGGCCGCCCGCCACTTTGAAAGATGTTATTTATCCGGAGCCAAATTCCGGGAATTTGCCGCCCCCGCCTGGCTGGAACACGGACTTGTTTTGGAATCCGTCAACAAGCCGGACGAAGCTGCCCTCGTTTACCGTGCCCTGCTCGCCAAACGCGACTTTGCCACAACCCCTCCTGCCAGCCGGGCCCGCGAGCGACTCAAATCCCTGACCGGAGGCCAACCATGAAATCAGCCGCCCTCCTGTTTTGCCTGACCGTAAGTATTTCCTCCGCCCAGGACACCATCGTCCTGAAGAACGGCCGCAAAGCCGACTGTAAAATCATCGACTTCACTCCCGACGCTGTCAAAATCACCTACCGCGCCACCCCCGCCGCCGCGCCTGCCGAACGCCTCATCCCCCTCACGGAAATCGATCACATCGAGCCCGCTCCATTCCCGGGCGAAACCGAGGCCCGCGCCACCGCCATCCGCGAAGGCCGTTCGGAACCCCTGATGATCTATTGGGTGAAGCACCTTCCCTGGCTCAACCGGCCCCGGACCCATGGCGGCGAAATCGGGCTGATTTATGCTGAATTGCTGACGCGGGTGAACACCGCAGACCGCCGGGAGCGGGCCCTCAAAATCTATGAACAGATCGAGGCGGCCGACTGGAGTGCCGAACGCCGCGGCCGTGCCCAGGCCGGCCGCCTCCGGGTCATGCTCCGCCAGGGCCGCACCGCCGAAGTCCGCCCCCAGGCCGAAGCCCTGCTCCAGCACAGTGGAGATCCCCGCGTCCTGATCGAGCTGCGCCATGTCATGGCCGAGGCCTCCGCCGCCGCCCTGACACAACTTGAAAAGGACCATCCCCGCTGGCAGGAAGAGGACGAGCTGGTTCCCCGGCATACCCAACTCCTCAACGAGGCGTTCGATGGGTATCTTTACCCTCACCTTTTCCATGGAGCAGAGGAAGATCTCGCCGCCCGGGGCCTCTGGGCGGCGGCGCAGCTTTCCACCACGCAAAAGGAAAACATCCAGGCCGCCGAATGGGCTGGCGATCTTACGCAACTCTATCAGACGTCCCCGGAAGCCACCGCCGCTGAGGCCTGGCTGAAACAACAACCCACCGCGCCCTCCAAACCCAAGCCCGCCGCCGAGGCCGTTGACTCCGAGGATACGCTGGAAGAACCGGAGACCGGGAAACCGGAACCCAAACCCAAATCCAAGCCGAAAAAGAAGCCCGCCAAAGAGAAAACCAAGGAGGAGGACGAGGATGCATAAACCAATCCCTAAACGGATCGTCCCGCCGGTCCGCCCGGTCGTACGGACGCCCGTCGCCCCACTCGCGCCGGCTGATCCCCCGGCCGAAAAAGGCTCCATCGGCACGCTCGCCTTCAGTATCATGCTGCACGGGGCCATCATTGCCGTGGCGGTTATTCTGGTGGTCAGCGAAATCCTCATCAAGCCTCCCGAGGAAACCTTCACCCCCCCGGAAAAGCGCGTGCAGCTTCCCGCCCAGCTCCGCGAGCAGGCCCTCAGCAATGCCAAACACGATGCCGCCGCCCCGCGCCCCAGCTACTCCCAGCGCATGGCCTCCAAAGCGCCATCGCCCGTAGTCGTCCCTGCCATGCCCGACGTGGACTTGAAGCAAATGCTTCCGCTAGACCCCAGCGAACTCGTCTCCGACCAGATCTCCGGCATGATCGGCGCCAGTGGTTATGGCCGGGGCACCGGGCGCGGTCTGGGCGGCGGTGGAGGCACGGGCAAAGGCAGTGGCTTGGCCTTCTTCGATATCAAGGACAGCGCGAAAAGTCTGGTCATCATGATTGATGTCAGCCAGTCCATGTTTACCCGCACTGGCGACTACGACAGCGGCACCCGCAAGCTGCTCAAGGAAGGCAAGGACCAGGCCTTCCATGTGATCCGCCTCGAGGCCATCAAACTCATCAACGGCCTCGGTCCCGACACCCGCTTCGGGATCATCCGCTGGAGCGGCAGCGCCCGCAGCTGGAAACCGGAGCTGGTGCGGGCCACCGATGAGAACAAAGCGGCCGCCCGCTCCCATATCGAAACCGAAGTGGACGCCAACTCGGCCCCGCCCACCGGAGGCAAACCCGGCGGCACCCGCCACGACTACGCCCTCACCGAACTCCTCCGCCTCAAGCCCGAAACCGCGTTCATGCTCACCGATGGCAACGCCACCGCCAGCCAGCCCGGCGGTGGCATGACGACCATCCCCGCCAAAACCCTGATTGATCTTCTCGAAGACGCGTCCGAAGAACGCGAAACCCTCCCCCGCATCCACACCATCTACTACCTCACCGGAGCTGATAAAAAGGAAGAGGAGGACATGCTCAAGGACATCGCCCGCAAGACCAAAGGCAAGTTCCGCAAAGTGGAGGCCGCCGGCCTCGCCGCCGCCCAGAAGCAGAAGGACAAAGACAAAGACCGCCGGGATGACCGCCGCCGGTAAATTGGCTATGGTTCTTTGCCAGGGACTTCCGGAGTGCAGGAGATTTCCAGAAAGGCGTCAGGGTGTTTCAGATTCAG
>JAYUWQ010000453.1:0-1728 GCA_043753485.1 bacterium | reverse complement strand
GAAAAATTTGTGGTGGCGGGCGCTTCCAAGCGGGGCTGGACCACCTGGATGACCGGCATCGCTGACCAGCGGGTCGAAGCTATCCTTCCTCTCGTGATCGATGTGCTGAACACCGAGGCCTCCATGCGGCATCATGCGGAGACCTATGGCTTCTGGACGGAGGCGGTGGGGGATTATTACCAGCATAACATCCTGCAGCGTCCCGACCACGCGCGCATGCATGACCTCTACCGCATTGAGGACCCCTACTTCTACCGCAACCGCCTGACGATGCCCAAATACATCGTCAATGGGAGCGGCGACCAGTTTTTCTGCCCCACCTCCTCCCAGTTTTATTACGATGATTTGCTGGGGGAAAAACTTCTCCGTTATATTCCCAACGCGGACCATGGCCTCAAGACGGCCGATGCCATCACCAGCCTGATTGCCTATTATCAGATGATTCTCGACAACCGTCCCCGGCCCAAACTGACGTGGACCTTTGAAGCCGACGGCTCGATCCGGGCGAAGAGTGATCTCCCGCCGCAGCAGGTCCTGCTCTGGCAGGCCACCAACCCCCAGGCGCGGGACTTCCGCCTCCGCACGATCGGAAAAGCCTTTACCAGCACGGCATTGAAGGCGGAGCCGGATGGGTCCTGGGTCGGGCGCATCACCCAGCCCAAGGAAGGCTGGACCGCGTTTTTCCTTGAGCCCACTTACGACTCCGGCGGCGCCTTTCCTCTCGTGGCCACCACGGCCGTGCGGGTGCTGCCCGATGTGCTGCCGCACCGGGGGATTGATTTGAAGCTGGTGCCCCTCGAAACCGGCACCGCCAAAGCCCCGAAATAGGCCGGCCTTGGCACGCATCACCATCCCTTCCCATGAAACGGACCCTCACGTGGCTCGCCTGTTTCCTCTGCAGTCTGCTGCCGGCGGTGGCCGCTCCCGTCCGGCCCAATCTGCTGTTCATCCTCACGGAAGATCAGGGCGCCCACCTCGGATTTGCCGGCACTCCGGGCATCCAGACGCCGCACATGGATGCCCTCGCGGCATCGGGGGTGTATTTCAATAACGCCTTTGTCGTCTACCCGGTGTGCTCCGCGTCCAAGGCCGCCCTCCTCACCGGCCTGCACAGCCATGCCAATGGCCTGCTGAACAACACCGTCAACTATCACAAACCCGCCGGCCAGCTCACCCCGCGGGAGCTCCAGCATCCGCTCTACCGGGCCAACCGGGTGAAAGCCGGTCTGCCGACCCTGATCGGGCGGCTTCATGAGGCCGGTTATTACCAGGGAGTGACCCACAAGCTCCACGTCGCTCCCAACGACAAGTTCCCCTACCACGAATTCCTCCAGCAGAACAGCCGGCAGGCCGTGGCCGGATTTATCAGGCGTGCCGGAAAGGCCGGCAAGCCGTGGCATCTCTTCTTCAATATCCCGCAGTCCCATCGCCCTTATCCGGACAGCAGCAAGGTGAAGATCCAGGTCGATCCCGCCACCGTCAAGCTCCCGGCTTATCTCCCGGACACTCCGGTGGTGCGGCAGGACTGGGCGGAGTATCTCGCCGCTATCGGAGAGGCCGACCGGGTGGTCGGCGAGGGCCTCGCGGCCCTGCGGGAATCCGGTCAGGAGAAAAACACCCTGATTGTCTTCCTCGGCGATCACGGCCCGGCCTTCCCGCATGGCAAGATGACCCTTTACGATGCCGGGTTGCGCACCCCGCTCCTCATCCGGCTGCCCGGCCAGGCGG
>JAYUWQ010000452.1:0-4194 GCA_043753485.1 bacterium | reverse complement strand
CCAACAAAATAGTTGAAGGGGACAGTGGGGGTGACGAGGGTGCGGTTGGTGCCGGCGGAATTGGTACGCAATTGGGCACGGAAGAAGAGATCGGCGTCGTTGAGCGTGACGTTATGGATTTGAACGGAAAATACGTTCTGCCCCTGGATGAGGAGGCGGGCGGGGGGATCGAGATTATAGGTGGTGTAGCTGCCGGGGGTGCGGGCGGCGCTGGCGACCGCATTGTGAGGGGTGAAGGAATTCGCCTCCGCCATTCCGGCGCGGGCAACTTCCACACCGTTCAGATAGGCGACAAATCCATCATCATAATCCATCAGAAGCTGCAACATCAGCGGATCGGCGATATCGGCCGCCGTCGCGGTAAAAACCGTGCGGGCGTAGAGTGAGGTGGCTTTGCCCGGGATGGATGTGGTGAGATTGGTGCCGAGGGTGACGCCGGCGGGAGGGGTGCCCGCGCCCAGCGGGGAGGCGCCGCTGTTCCAGGCCGAGTCATCAAAACTGGGCCGGCCCCAGCGGGCGTTTTGTTTGGCGAGGAAAATCTGGGTCGGATCATAGAGGCCGCCGGAGGGTTCCACCACCCCGGGAAGATAGCGCCACGCCGTGTTATTGGCCACCAGGGTGACCGCCGGGGCCGCGGTGATTCTGAGATCTCCTTTGAAATAGAAATTGTCCCGGTTGTTGATGGAGGCGAACACATTGGTGGAGGTGTTCAGCAAGCTGGTGGTTTCCCAGTAATTGAGCGCGTGAACCGCCAGGGTATTGGTTCCGGAGAGGAGACGGATGTTGGCTGCGCCGAGCGTCAGGGTTTCGGTGCGCAAATACGGGGTGGTGGTCGACTCGGTATTCGCCGGGGTGCCGAAGGCCGCGAATTGGTCGCGGTAGACAAACTGATTGGCGGGGCCGGCATTGCGGCGGATCACCTCCACACCGTTCAGATAACAAACGAACCCATCGTTGAACTGTACGTCGAAACTCAGGGGATCGGCCCGCACGGCATCACTGGCAGAAACCGTGAACGTCTTCCGCAGATAAAGGGTCGGCGTCAGGTTCTGCATCTGGGTCGCCGTGTTGGTGGCGATGGCCGGAGCCGGCGAAACATTGGTGAAGGTGCCGAATCCAAAGGGACCGGTCCCGGTGCTCCAGCTGGCATCGCTGAACCCGCTGGCATACCATGGCGGGCCCGTGCCGAGGGCCGGCACGCCGGCGGCTGACCACCGGAGCAATCGGTCCGAGCCGCTGGCCATCAATTCGTTGATCACGATTTCAGCCCCGGCCGGAAGGGTCCCCAACAGGGCCAGCAGAGGGGGAAGTGCTCGAAGCACGGAACGGGGGAATGGGAGGGGCATTCAGTCCTTATGCCTGAAGCCAGTTGGAAAATGCAACGTTTTAGTCAGATTGCCCGGTGGGTCTGGGCCTGATCAGGGAATCCCCTGGTCCAAGGGGGTCTGGTCCATGACCTTGCTGATAGCTCTGCGATTGCCTGTGGCATCAGCCCTTGGGCTTGGCCTGGAGGAATTGCTCGACCCAGCCGATGTTGTATTTCCCGGATTTGAAGTCGCTGTTGTCTAGGATGCTGTGCTGGAAGGGAATGGTGGTCTTGATCCCTTCGATCTTGAACTCCAGCAGGGCGCGCTTCATCCGGGGGATGGCGATCTCCCGGGTTGGCGCTGGTCAAAACGGACAGGTTCCGTAATTCTTTCGGACGTTCCCCGATTTGCACCTTGGCGGATTGATCAGGTTCCCGGTGTGCAGTCAAGCCCTTGGTTTTTTTCGCTCGCCCGAGACCGGTTATGCGTCAGGTTTGCTCCATCTCATGAACGCCTCGGTCCATTATTTCCCCAGGGCGGTGATCCCTATCTTCATCTTTGCGGCTTTGGCTGGCTTAGTGCCGAAAGTCATGGACGCCGGGGAAACTATGGCCTCGTTCCAGATGGCCTGCGCAGGATTTGTCATTCTGATTTTACCCATCCTGCTGCGGCGCCTGCGCAAACCTACCTCAATGGATCTTCACCTGATCACTTGGGGACTTCCGGTGCTCCTTTTCCTTGCCATTAACCTGATTAGTGAGGCTCCCCGCCTGCCCAGGCTGGACATCAACTGGGGGATGGTGGGCCGACTCTGGGAAGATCACTGATTCCCAATCCGCTCACGGGGCACCGCGCGTTGCGCCCGCTCAGCCCTTGGGCTTGGCCTGGAGGAATTGTTCGACCCAGCCGATGTTGTATTTGCCGGATTTGAAGTCGCTGTTGTCGAGGATGCTGTGCTGGAAGGGAATGGTGGTCTTGATCCCCTCGATCTTGAATTCCAGCAGGGCGCGCTTCATCCGGGCGATGGCGATTTCCCGGGTGTTGCCGGTGACGATCAGCTTGGCGATCATCGAGTCGTAATACGGCGGGACGGTGTAGCCGGCGTAGATGTGGCTGTCCACGCGCACGCCGCGGCCGCCGGGGGCGTAGTAATTCTGGATCAGGCCGGGGCTGGGTGCGAAATTGTTATAAGGATCCTCGGCGTTGATGCGGCACTCGATGGAGTGGCCGCGTTTTTCGGCTTTCCTGACGTATTCGGAGAGCACGCCGCCGGCGGCGATGCGGATCTGCTCCTTGATCAGGTCCACGCCGTAGACTTCCTCGGTGACGGGATGCTCCACCTGGATGCGGGTGTTCATCTCCATGAAATAGAAGTTTTCCTGCTCATCCACCAGATACTCGATGGTGCCGGCGTTGACGTATTTGATCTCCTTGCAGAGCTTCACCGAGGCATCGCACATGCGCTTTCGGAGCTTTTCGCTGATGAAGGGGGAAGGGCACTCCTCGATGATCTTCTGATTGCGGCGCTGCAGGGAGCAGTCGCGTTCGCCGAGGGCGACAACGTTGCCCTTGGTATCGCCGAGGACCTGAATTTCGATATGGTGGGGATTCAGGATCAGCTTCTCCATGTACATGTCGCCATTGCCGAAGCATTTTTCGGCTTCGTTGCGGGCGGAGGAGAAGGCACCGCCCATGGCGGCTTCATTGTGGACGGGTCTCATGCCGCGTCCGCCCCCACCATTGGAGGCTTTGAGCATGACCGGGTAACCCATGGCTGCGGCTGCCACGAGGGCTTCCTTTTCGTCCTTGAGGATGCCGTCGGTGCCGGGCGTGATGGGCACTTTCCACTTCTTGGCGGTGGCCCGGGCGCGGTTTTTATCGCCCATCGTCTCAATGGTCTCGGCGCTGGGGCCGATGAACTTGATTTTGCAGCTTTCGCAGATGCGGGCGAAGCGGGCGTTCTCGCTGAGGAATCCGTAGCCGGGGTGGATGGCGTCCACATTGGCGATCTCCGCGGCCGCGATGATGCGGTCGATCATGAGATAACTCTGATTGCTGGGGCCGGGCCCGATGCAGATGGCGTCGTCGGCCAACTGGACGTGCATGGATTTTTCGTCGGCCTTGGAGTAGACGGCGACCGTGCGGATGCCGAGTTCCTTGCAGGCGCGGATGACGCGCAGGGCGATCTCACCGCGGTTGGCGATCAGGATTTTATTAAACATGAAACGGAAGGGGGCGGGGAAAAGCCGCAGCCTGGATGAGCACTGCGGACGGAAGCGGGATCAGGCCGGCTTGATTTCGAAAAGCGGGGTCTCGAACTGCACGGGAGTGGCGTCCTCCACGAGCACGCGGGTGATCACGCCACTGGTTTCGGCTTTGATCTCGTTCATCACCTTCATGGCTTCGATGATGCAGACGGTGGTGCCCTCGGTGATAGTATCGCCGACACTGGCGAAGATTTTTTCCCCAGGGCCGGCGGCCCGGTAGAAGGTGCCGACCATCGGCGACAAAATCCGGGAGCTTCCAATAGCGGCGTTCTCCGGGGATTCCGGGTCTCCGGACTCGGGGGCGGCAGTTGAAGCCGGTTCGGCATGGGCCACCGGGGCCGTATGCGGGGCGGCCATCATCACGCCGGAGCCTCCCAGTTTGTCCACCATGGTGTCGAAATCAACGCCTTTGCGGAGTTTGATTTTGAACCCTTCGCGTTCCAAGTGGAACAACGACAGGTCGTTGCGTTTCATCATTTCGATGATTTGACGAATCTCTTTTAAGTCCAAGGGTGCCTCCTGTTCAGGTTTCAATGGGATTGGGAAAACGGGGTGGATTCCGGTCCGGCCCCCCATCCAAGGGGATGGGGCGGGGGGACTCATCGTAGGTTTTTTAATCC
>JAYUWQ010000451.1:0-1732 GCA_043753485.1 bacterium | reverse complement strand
ACCCGAACCGGTCTGGCCAGCCCGGCCTGGGCTACTGCCTGGCTGAAGGCATCGGTCACATACAGCCGGTCCATCCTCCCCTGGAGCCAGATCGGATGGATCGTGATCGAGTCGGTGATGACCATCGAGACCCATTCCGGCCGGGGCACCGCGGGGCCGGCTTGTGCCAAAAAATAAGGGTAGACCGGATAAGTCATGACCAGCGCCTGGGGACGCTGCTCCCTCAACCGGCGTTCCAAGGCCGGTCCAATGCCGACAAACCGATCCCACCAAAGCGAAGCAAAATCACCTTTTTGACTGACCTTGAACAACCAGTGCCACAATCCCGGCAGATGCGTGATCATTTGCCGGTAGCCCCATTTATAAATCGCCCCCGTGACCGGAGCCGCATCCTCGAACAAATCGGCCACCACCACGGCCACCCGCCCTCCCGACTCCTGCTGCACGGCCGCGGCGATACTCCGGGCCGCGGAGTTATGACCATCCCCAAAACCAGCCGTAAGGACCAAAACTGTGGGGGCTGCCTCCGCCATTTTCCAAAAACGATTCAAGTCGGGACTTGCAAGGAATTTAATATGTCTTAAGTATTACTATAACTTTCCCGTCATGCGCATCCTGCGTTCCGTAAACTCCTTGATTTCCCTCTGCCGCCGGTTCCGCGACCCGCAGGTGCAGGTATGGGCGATGGCAGGATTTTCAGTGCTCCTCGTAATCATCGGGCATCTTCGCGCATGGAGTCCGGGGAGCGAGGGGAAAAATGCCTCCGGCGGATCCGCCACGCGCCTGCTCCTGGCAGGAGCCCGGGTGTCGTGGACCGAGGATTTCGGCTCCAATGACCGTGAAACCTGGCGGCCCCAACTGGTCATCGGTAGCCCGGCTGCCGGAATTCCGGCAGCTCCTGCAAAAACGGCATTTGACGGAATGGATCTGCGCCCGGCCATGCAGGAAGCCGCCTCCCGGCCCCTGCTGTTCCTCGACCGCCCGCTCCGCCAGCAACTCGCCAGCACCGCCAGGACTGCCACCCCTTGGCGCATCCAGCTCGCCTGGAGCGGCGATACCCGGGGCAATGCCGCCTTGATTGACCTGCAACGATCCATCACGGCACAGCCGGAAGCCTCAGGTTTCGTGATCGGCAATGGATCGCGCTCCGGGGACGGGCAGATTGAATCTCTGGCATCCTCCACCACGGAGACCGGCGATATCCTGAATATCACCCTGATCGGCCAAGGAGGCGCCCCCACCAAAAGCCAGATGGCCGCTCTCGGCGAACTGCTGCACCAATTGGAGGCGCTCAGTGGTCACTTGATCCTGCCCGAGCAGGCCCTGCCTGAAGCGCTGCCCTTGCTGGCGGCCCGCCCTGCCGTGCCACGGTGATTCCCCTGGCAGCACCGCCGACCCTGCCTACTATACAATTTATGATGCTTCCTGCCCTGCGCCCACTCTGCTGTCTTACACTGATTTGCGGCCTGCTGCTTGGTCCAGCCGGCATCCTCCGCGCCGACAGCATCGAAAAAATCCCCGCCACCCCGGAAGACCTCGCCCGGGAACTGGGCATTGAGCTGACCAAATTCGAGGCCAGGTTTTCCAGCCCGGTCTACGCCACCCTCCGGCTGACGTGGAAGCAGCCCGGCAATGCCGAGCCCCAGATGATGGAGCACACCTCCCCGGATCCTGACCAATATCACGAAATCATGTTTGTCCGCAAGGACTTCGGCCAAATGCAGCTGAAGAC
>JAYUWQ010000450.1:0-11330 GCA_043753485.1 bacterium | reverse complement strand
CCTGGGCGGAGATGCCGAAGCTGGAGCCACCGGAATCTGCTCCGAGCGAGCCGCCCCCGTTTTCGATGGTATCGGCAATTTCCTCCGCGGTGCGTCCGGGAGTTCCCTTGGTGAGGGTGCGGGCCATCAGACGGCCGGCTCCATTGGTGGCGGCGGATTCCGCAAGCAGGCCGCCGCGCAGCGTGGCGTGCAGGGAGACGGCAGGGAGACGGGGGTCCTCCCGGACCAGCAGGGTCAGTCCGTTGGGGAAGACGTGACGCCGGATCAGCGGGACGCCGTCAGTGGCCGAGCCGGAGACGGCGGCCAGACTGGACTCAGCCGGAGGGTCCAGCGAGACGATGGTCAGGGTGTCCCCCAGGAGATAAGTATTGGCGACCCGGGTGATATCCGCTGCCGTGACCCGGTCAATGGCCGCGAGGTAGGTGCGGGTGAAATCGGGGTGGTGGGCAGCGTGCCAGTTGCCGCCGAGGTCGGTGGCCTGACCGCGCATGGTGGTCAGGCTGCCCAGCTGTTCTGCCAGGAAAAGACGGCGGGCGCGCATCACTTCGGTGGCGCTGACGGGTTCGGTGCGGAGGCGCGACATTTCGGTGAGGATCGCGGCTTCGGCGGCATCGCGCTGGTCCGGATCGCACTCCGCGCCCACATAAAACAGTCCTCCCTGCGGCGGGGTATAGGCTCCAGCGCTGATGCTGTGGACGAGCGACTGCCGTTCCCTCACTTCACGGAAAAGCCGGGAGGAACGGCCGGTGCCGGCCAGCACCCCCAGCACTTCGAGGGCCGGGGTGTCAGGGTGAAGCAGGCCCGGAATGCGCCACGCGAGTTCCATGCGGGTGATCCCGGTGGGAAATGAGACCGCCGCCCGGCGGGGGCCTGCCTGGGGTGGCTCCGGCAGCACTGTCACGGGGGGGGCGAAGCAGGGCAGGGCATGGCCGAAATGTTTTTCCACCAGCGCCTGGGCGGCTCCGGGAGTGGTGTCGCCGACGATGACGACAAACATATTCCCAGGTTGATAGCGTTCGCGGTAGTATTGGAAGGCGGTGTCCCGGTCCACGGCATTGAATCGGTCGAGATGTCCGATCACCGGTTCACGGAAAGGGTGTTCCCGGTAAACGGTGCTGAACATCAATTGGCTCAGGGTGCGGCCCGGATCATCCTTGCCCATGTCGATCTCCCGGCGGATCACATCCTTTTCCTTGTCGAACTCGGCGTGGGGAAAGGTGGCCCGGGTGGTCAGGTCCGAGAGTACGTGCAGGGCGGTGTCGAGTCCTTCACTGAGGGTATCAATCCAATACACCGTGCGGTCGAAGGAGGTATAGGCATTGAGGTATCCACCGCTGTTCTGGACGGCTTTGGCCAGTTCCCCGGGGCCGCGTTCGCCGGCGCCTTGGAATACCATATGTTCGACCAGATGGGAAACCCCTGTTCCCCGCAGATGGCCTTCGTGGATACTGCCGGTGCGGACCCATGCCTGGACGCTGACCAAGGGGGCGTTGCGGTCTTCCTTGACGAAGATTTCCAATCCGTTTGGCAGTGTCGCGAAGGCCGCTCCGGTGGGCGGGAATTCCAGCCGTGAAGGATCGTGGGCCGTCCCGCTGAAAGGGGCAGGAGCCGGGGAATGGAGGGCAGTAGTCATTCCCTTGTCTACGCCCCGCGCTCCCGCCTGGCCAAGGGGAAATGCAGGGGGATGCTATTCCGGCTCCCTTGGGCCGAGCTTTGGTTATTTACTGGCGAGGGCTTCATCCACCGCTTTCAGCAGCGCGGCGTCGTCCGGAGTGGTGCCGGGCTCGAACCGGGCCAGCGGCTTGCCATCGCGGCCAATCAGGAATTTGCCGAAGTTCCACTTCACGTCGCCGGGAAAGGCTCCGTCCTTGCCGCTCAGTTTCTGATAGAGCGGGTGCTGGTCGGCGCCTTTGACGTGGATTTTGTCAAACAGCGGGAAGGACACCTTGTATTTGGTGGAGCAGAACTGCTTGATCTCGTCATTGGAGCCGGGTTCCTGGGAGCCAAAGTCGTTGCAGGGGAAAGCGAGGACCGTAAATCCTTTTCCGGCATACTTCTCCTGCAGAGCCTGCAGCGCCTGATACTGCGGGGTCAGGCCGCACTGGGAGGCGACATTCACCACCAGCAACACTTTCCCCTCGTAAGCCTTGAGCGTGACTTCCTTACCGTCGATATCCTTCAACGGGATCTCATACAGGTTCGCCATGGCGAACGTTGAGAAGCAGGCAAAAAGGAGCAGCGCGAGGCGTTTCATGGGGGGAGGATGGTCCGGGGTTAGCAGGTTTTATACTTCAAACATCGGGAACTACGTCAATCCAAGGGGGCTTTCTTCAAATTTTTCTGTTCCCGGGAGGCGAGCTTCCAATGGGATGAAAATGCCACCTGGGCGGCGTGGTCGGGGATCGCCTGATGTTCGGCCTGGTTCAGCAGGCGCGCGGGGTAACCAGGCTCCAGGCCGGTTACCCGCACCGTATCGCCGGACACGGTAAAACCGGCCAGCCAGCCGCCGCAGCCGATCTGGAAAGTGTTATCCGGACGGCGCCGGATGCGCCGGGTGCGGTGGGGGGTGGGATCGCGGCTCAGGAGTTCCTCAAGGCGGGGACGGAAGTCCACCTGCCATTCCCGGGCCAGCCATTCCGCCTGGACCATCGCGGGGGCGGACCACTCCACGGTATAGGCCGGCGGCGCGGCGAGCGCGGCGTCCACTTCCCCGGTCCACCCGGAGCGCTCTTCCGGAAAGGCGTCGTAAGCCGGGATATAGGGTTTGATGTCAAATACCGGGGTGCCATCCACCAGATCGCACGGTCCGAGGATCAGCCGGCCTTTTTCCACGGCAAGGAGCTGGACTGGTGTGATGCCCAGGGGATTGGGGCGATGGGGCGAACGCGTGGCAAAGACTCCGCGCCTCACGGCAGGGCCCCGCGGCGGAAGCACCATGGGACGCCAGGTGGTGTTGCGGTGAAACCACCAGATCAGCCAGATCCGGGAAAATCCGGCAAGATCGCGGAGCCCATCCTCATACCCGCAGCCCGGCACCAGTTCCAGGACATGCTGTTCCCGGGCCGATTCCTCGGGTTGATGGAGCGCATCAAACTTGACGCGCTTTCCTGTCCTGACATATCCGACGGGCTGGAGGTTGATCATGATAGGGGTGATTTCAGGGCGGAAGCGGACGGTGCCGGATCCGGGTTTCCGGCACCGTTTTCAGGGGTCCGGCAGGCGGTGGCGGAGATCCTGCAGGGCCTCCATGAGCCGGGTGGTCAGGGAGCCCGGGGCGGCAAGCGGTCGGTCATCACAGGTTTCCACGGGAAGGATGCCCTGGAGAGAATTAGTCAGGAAAACCTCGCCGGCGGCCGCGAGGTCGGTAGGGGTGAGGGCCTTTTCCAGGCAGGGAAGTCCGAGTTGGGGACAGAGGTCGAGGATCAGACTGCGGGTGATCCCGGGCAGGCAGCCGGAACTGAGTGATGGGGTCAGCAGGGTCCCCTGGCGGATCAGAAAAAGGTTGGACACGGCTCCTTCGCACAGGTCGCCGCCTGTGTTGAGGAAAAGGGCCTCGGTGGCGCTGTGTTCCTGGGCCCACGCGAGAGCGACCGCATTTTCAGCATAGGAGGTGGCTTTGACGCCGCTGAGCGGGCTGAACTCGTTTCGTCTCCAAGGCACCGTCAGCAGGGTCGCGGCGGATGGGGAGGGCGGGGCCGGGAGCAGCCGGATCAGTAGATGCCCGGGCTCCGGCGCGATCGAAAGACCGGCCTTTTCCGAGCCGGTGAGGGTGATTCTGAGCCGGTGCAGTTCCGGGGGGCAGGCCTCACAAACCGCGGCAATGGCGTCGCGCAGGGTGGTCCCGTCCGGAGGCTGGAGACCGAGGCGGGCCGCGCCGGTCTCCAGGCGGGCCAGGTGCCGCGTCAGGGCGAAGGGCTGCCCCTGACGGACGGCGATAGTTTCAAAAACCCCGCGTCCCCAGAGCACTCCCTGCGAGATGGCAGGGACAAGGGCGGCAGACTCCTCCACCAGCTGGCCATCCCACCAGACCAGGGGCGGGCAAATCATGGCGGCGTGGGAGCTGGCTCGAGATAGAGGCTGGGATTCAGGGTGAAGTCGCTGCTGTCGAGGTCGTCATTGTGTCCCTCGATGGCCAGGACATTGGCACCCATTTTCAGGACTCCGGCCGGGATCTCCAGGACAAACGTCTCAAAGGTGTTTTTGGCCTCATGGGGACTCACCCCCCGGATGGTGTCGAGGGATCCACTTTCGGCATTCACCCGGAGGACTTCCCGGCCGTTCAGATAGGCGATGAATCCATCATCGTAGGAGACCTTGAGGCGGAACAGGCGGGGGTTTTCATTGCCGGTCAGGGTGAACTCATGGCGGACGCAGAGATATTTGAAGCGTCCCCGCATGTCTGGGATCTGGGTGGCGTCGTCCTTGTCGTTGTATCCGAACCCGGCGGGGCCGGCGAGCCAGCCTGCACCGGCGAAGCCGGGTTCCTGCCAGCCATAACCCGGTTTGGTTCCGGCGAGATATTGCCATGAGGCACCGGATGGGATCAGGGGTTTGGCGTGTGGGGACAAGGTCACCGGTTCGATTTCCTTTTCATCGCCGCTGTCCTTGCCGCGCAAGGGCACGGTCTGGGGGCCTGTCACCAAGGGCGGCTGCCATGGTTTGGCGATACGCTGCACTGTGACGCGTCCTTCCTTGATGATCTGGAAGGTGTCCCGGATCTGGCCCCGGGAGTTCAGCATTTGGGCAGTCAGGGTATTGCCCTTGAGGTCCAGCAGGACAGACCCGAATTCCAGAATGGTGCTGCGCATCACGGGACTGGGCTTGGCTTTGCGGGAAAGGGTGGTGCCCCCATGACCGGTCACGATTTGCACGTTTCCTTCGTTAGGAGAGAGGCCGGAGCTTTTGTGGTAGGCTCCCCCCCCGGCTGGATTGCCGTCGCCATCGTTCAGGATCACGTTTTCCGAAACGGTGGGCGTGGCATAAGCCCCATCCATGAGCATGGAACGCTCATAGATATGCGAGTGGCCCGTGAGGACGAGATCCACTCCGCCGGACTCCAGGATGGGCATGATCATGGAACGCATCTCGATCAGTTGCTGCTCCTTGTCACTGTCATGGGAGCCCTTGGTGTAGGGCGGATGATGCCAGAAGGCGACCAACCAGTCTGCCTTGGTTTTTTCGAGGTCCGCCTTGAGCCATTGCGCCATGGCCCCGCCGGGGTCGCGCGGGAGATCGTGGGAGTTGAGGCAGATGAAGTGGGTCTTCCCGAAATCGAAGGAATAGTAGGCCTCGGTGCCGCTGGCCACTCCCCCGGACTGGGCGGTGGAGGGGCAGACATAAGCGTCGTAATAGGGGCCGGTGGCGGTGGCTCCGCTGGAATGGCGGCCCTCATGATTGCCCATGGCGGGCCAGCAGACCGTATCCCGCAAGGTCTCGGCGTAGGATTCGAAGAAGTAGCCCTGGAATTCACTATCCAAACCTGATCCGTAAGCCATGTCACCGACATGGAGGTAACCATCGAGGGTGCGTTTTTCTTTTTTCAGCCAGTCCCGCATGGCGGTGTGGACTTCGGCCTGCACTCTGTTGCCGGTGCCGCTGTCGCCGACCACCCAGAAGAGACCATCGCGTGCCGTGCCTGGAATCGGCAGGGTGCGGAAGGTGCCGGTTTCTCCCGGTGGGGACAGTGCTTCCCCATTTTGACTGACGGAATAGTAATAAAGAGTATCTGGTTTCAGGCCACTGATGGCGGCCTCGAATTGGCGGGTGCCTTCCGGGCCGGAGGAGATGGAGGGTTCCTTCGAGTCCTCGGGAAGATCATCCACGGGCCGGCGGATCAGGATGTTGGCGGGAAGGATGGATTGATCGAGGGCATCGGACTTGAGGCCAAAACGGATGCCGGGCAGGCCATCGGCCCGGGTGCGCCAGACTACGGTGATGCCCTGGGGGGTGGCGCACTGAATATACGGTCCCCGCGTCAGTGCCGGAGGCGCACCGGGACTGGGCGAAAGTGTCGCAATGAGGAGCAGGGCAGGGAAAGACAGGCGCATGAGGGGGGAGGATGGATCTCTGATTCCATCAATGGGAACGCGGGCTAGCGGCCGATGATTTCGTTGAATTCCTTTTCCAGTTCGGCCTCACTGCGGGGGCGGGCAGGCCGGGGCGGGGAAGGAACCGGCACCGGGGTCGCAGCGCGTGGGGCGGAGGCTGGGGGAGCAGGCACTCCGTCCGGCAGGCTCAGGCGGGGCGCGGCCGGCATGGGCGTGGGGCGGGTGGGGGCCGCCGCGGGTGATGGGGCCGCGATGTTGTCCGCCAAGGGGGATTGCCCCCCTCCGAAACTGACGATCAGGGTGCGCCAGCCCTCAGCGGAAGGGGAAAACAGCTGCGGTTCCTGGGGAGGGAGCCCGGCGAAGTAGGCATCATTCGCTTCGAACACCAACTGCCCGCCGAGGGTGCCATCCTGGGTTATGGTCAGATCCCCTTTCAGACGGAGCAGACTGTCGGTGGTGGTGGCGGAGATTTCGGAGATGCGGGTGGTTTGCGGAGTCCAGGTGAACTGTCCGGAGAACGTGGGAAACTCCATCAGGGCCAGTTCCGGCTTGCGCAGGAGGGCGGCGATCTTTTCAACAAAGGGCAGGCCGCGCAGCACCGCGCCGCGGACCATAAAAGGGCCGCTCAGGGTGGGAGGATGGCCGGATTGGAAGTGGCTGAGCCATTGGCTGCCGCTGGATTCGAAGGAACCGAGGACATTGGTGGACCAGGTTTCGGGGAGCAGGTGTTTGAGCAGGATGGGGGCGATGTCGCCGCTCAGCTGCAGCCGGCCCGCTGGGACCAGTTCCGCTGAACCGGTCACCCGGATCTCATGTCCGGCAGTGAAGCCCATCCGGGCGCTCACGATTTCCAAGGTGGAACCCTGCAATTTGGCATTGATCTGGTGAACGGGAAAAGGAGGCCAGGAGGCCGTGTCCAGCAAGCCCCCTGACATTTCCAGCCGCAGGGCCGGGCCGGCCAGGTGGAAATTGCCCTCCAATTGGGTCAATGATCCGGGTTTTCCTTCCGGACCGGGCCAAGTCAGGTTCAACTCGTTAAAATAACCTGATTCAAGGACGATGGCGGCCGGTTCGGAGGTCAGGCCAAGGCGGAAACCGCTGCCTTGGCCGGTCACCCCGCGATCCACCGGAGCCGGGCCGGTCTGCCACATGGTGGTCGCGTCCATCTTCTTGGCCGGATCGAAGACCAGATCGGCCTTTTGGAAACGGAGGGAGCGCAAGGTCCAATCTTCGGACATCAGGGAACCTGCAGCAAGCTGGGCGGTCAGATTGGTGAAGTTGGCAGATGAGAGGAGATCCTGAAAGGAAGGGGACACCGTGAGGGAAGCATTTCCCAACTGGTCCGGAGCAGTTTGCTGGAAGCGGGAAAACGAGACCCGGCGGTCGGCCAATTCCGAGACCCGGCGGGCGGCGTTGACCCGGAATCCTTCGCCCTCGATGCGCCACCGGTTGAGGAGTCGGATTCCAAACCAGGTGGCTGCGGCGAGAATGACCAAGGCCAGCAGGGCATACAGCCCCCACCGGCGCCGGCGCTGGGATACCTGCCGCGGAACTCTTTTTTTGGAGGTGGCCCCGTCTCTTTCATTGGTACGGGGGGGCGGCAGGACGGCCTTGGGCAGCAGGGATGGTTCCTGCCGGTCCGCAGGAGCGGGCTCCGCCGCATGACTGGAGGAGGAGGGCGTGGATGAAGAAGAGGAAGACCGGCGGCGACGGCCGGACCGGCTCTCTCCAGAGCGCTGCAGCCGTTCCATCATTTCCTCGAGGGAAAGTTTTTCGCCGATGTCCTCGGCCTGACGGCGGGGTGCATCGCCAGCGGCCCGCCTTGACGGCAGACCGGGGCTGCGGGGAGAATCCGCGTCCGGGGAAGGAGGGGAAGGGAAATCACTCACAATCGGTAGCGCCCTGGGGGCAGGCAGGACCGCAGGTTGTGCGGCGGGATGTTAGGGGCCGGAGGGCCCGGCCAGAACGGCTTGCTCGGCGGCCGCGGCCGCCTCCTTGAGACCCATGCCACTCGGGTCCACCACTTTCACCGTCACAAAATAAATCGCGGCTTTGCGTGAGACCTTGGTGACATTGCTGCGAAACAAATGACCAATGAAAGGGATATCCCCGAGCAGGGGCACTTTGTCATTGATGGTTTCATACTTGGCATCACTGAGACCACCAATCGTGACCGTTTCTCCATCGTAAATCTGAACGGAGGCCGATTCATTGATCGCGGAAAAGACGGGCTGGAAGATTTTATTTTCGGTCAGGATCTGCCCATTGGCGCTGATCGGCGTGCCGTAATTGATGAACCCTTCGAACTCCCGGAAGATCACAGACAGATTCAGATCCACCGTGTTTCCATCATCGCTGACAGTAGCTTCGACCTCAATACTGGAGCCAGTGTCCTTATCTTCAAAAGACTGGGGAGTGGTCGGCGTGACCGGGGGGACGGAAGTAGTCGGCAGCTGGATGATAATTCCGGTGTCGAGGTCGATCAGTTGGGGGCCGCCAGTCACCGTCTGCGGGATCTGAGGCGGGTCAAACTCGGTGGGGTAGCGGATGGTCCTGACTGATGCCGCAGTGGCGCGTTGGCCAGCTTTCAGGATGATGGATTGGGCCACCGAAAGATCGAGTCCAGTCTTTTGGTCGAGCCCGCGGAGGATGCCCTGAAATTGAGGGGAGGTGAAGACCCCGGCGGTGGAGAAAATGGCGGGACTGCGGCTGTTGGTCACGCCACTGCCGGCCGCTCCGGAGTTGATCAGGCCATCAATCGTGGGGTTGGACTCGAGATCGAAGGCCCCACGCAGACCCGAGGTGATGGGGTTGCTTCCGATGGGGGTGGTGCCCCCGGGAGCCCGCAAGGGGTAATCGGCGATTTGTCCGGCGGAAGTCGCGTTCCCCACGGTGCCACCGGCCGCATAAACGCCGCCGCCGACATTGGCTGCTCCCACCAGCCAATCATAACCGATTTCCTGCAGCCGCTCCTGTTCGGCTTTGAGCAATACCACCGTGACCTGCACCTGACGTTGGGTCTTGTCAGTGGTGCTTTCCACAGCCGTCTGCACCAGGTCGAGGTTTTCCTCGGTATTCCGGACTATCAGTTGGTTGGCTCCAGCCGAGTAGTCTGCCGAAGTGCCTTCAGGGAAGGGGACCCCGTTTTGGATGAGCCATTCCTTGGCGGAGAGCCGGGTAATCTTCAGATTGGAGGCGATTTTGTCGCCTCCGGAAGCAAAAGGATCGGCTCCGGCTCCTGCATCCACGGTGGCACTGCCGGCGCGGCTAAGAAATCCTGGCGGCACACGGTAGGTGCGGCTGACAATCCTGGAGCCGGCCCCAATGGGGGAAATCGTGATGGTGTTGCCCTCCACGCTGAGGCGCGTCTGTGTCAAATCGGCAATCAGCCGCAGCGCCTCTCCAAGGGGAGCATTGCGCAGTTCCAAGGTGACCGGTTTGAAGTCGGACGGCGCCTTGCTTCCCGGATTGAAGACAATATTGACTCCTTTCAGGTTGGGGTCGGGTTCTCCGGTATCCAGTTCGACGCTTTTCTGGGCGAGGTAGGTGAGCGCTTCCTGCAAGGGCGTCTCCGACATGGCCACCCGGTCCAGGATCAGGGTTTGCATTTTCAGGCGGGCCGTGGAGATCGCTTCGCCTCCCGTCAGGGCCGCTCCGGCCTCCAGGATGCCTCCCGGCTGGTTGGGGCCGGCAGGGGCGTGGCTTTCCCACTGCTTGTCCACTTCATTGAGCATTTTCGCCCTCGTGTAGTCCCGTTCGGACCGAAGGTGATTGTTGATCTGTTGTTCCACCCGTTCCAAACCCCGGCGGGCGGCGGTGTTGGTGTCGTCGACCGCCAGAATCTGGTTGTAAGCCTGCTGCGCGGCCTTGTAGTCCGCGATATCCACCATGCCTTGTGCGATCACGAACAGATCACTGACCTTTTTGGTGTCGGTGGAGTGACGGGGACTCTGGGCGGGATTGAAGCGGTCTGGATCGTCCAACTGCCCGAGCAGGGTTTTGGCGGGCGGATAGCCGGGGGCCACCTTGTCTGCCAGCACGGCCTGCAGAGTGAGACGGGCTTTTTCCAATTCTCCTTTGCTGGCGAGCTCGCGAGCATAACTCACGGAGGTGTCGGCCAATTTCCCGACCACGGAACGACGGGCCGGGGAAAGGCTGGAGGCAGACTCAGGCAGGCGCTCCAGGGCGGCCTGGTAGCGGTTGACCGCTTCGGCGGTATGGCCAGCAGCAAGGGCGGCATCCCCTTCAGCAGCGAGACTTTCGGCCTCCTGGGCCAGGCTCTGGCGCCGCTGGATTTCCTGTTGGACGGTTCCCTGCTGGGCAGGGGCCACCGCAGGTTGAGCCAGCAGGGCAGCCAAGGGCAAAAGGCGCGTCGCCAGACGGGGCACGGAAAGCAATCTCAGGCGTTGAAGCATGGGAAATGGAGAGGAACGGGAAAAATCAATACGACGCTCCCGGAGCATTCCGGGTGGCGCAGCGTGATCTTTAGCTGGAGCGTTGGGGTTTTGTAACGGGAAAAATTCACTTTTTTGCGCCATCGATTCTTCATCTTTCCGCACCAGACGGCTCAAATTTGCACGATTGGCCTGGGGTGAGGCCACGAAAGAGTCGGATCGGACCTGCCCGGACGGCCGGAGGGTTCCCGTCAGAGGGCCGCCAGGCGGCTAAATCCATTCGGTCAGCCCGGCCACCGCCGCCGCGTCGAGGCGGCGTACCACGGCGGCGGTCAGACGCACCGCGTTCAGGTAATCCTCCAAATGGAGCAGGCTGTTGTGGCTGTGGATGTAACGGGCTGGGGTGCCCAGTACGATGCAGGGCAGCCCGTCTTCGTGGAACTGGAAGGATTTGGCATCCGTGCCGCCACTGCGGCGGACGGCCAGCTGATGGGGGATGCCTTCGGTTTTAGCGGTGTCGAGCACCAGGCCCACCAGTCGGCGGTTCATCAGGGCGGTGGGATCAAGGACGCGGATTTGCACCCCACTGCCGAGGGCCCCCTGGCTTTCTTCCGACGGCATGCCCGGGGTGTCGTCGGCGGGAGTGCCCTCCATGACCAGGGCCACGTCCGGCCGGGTCAGGTGGCCGAGCGTCACCGCGCCGCGGCAACCAACTTCTTCCTGCACGCTGCCGGCGGCAATCAATTGGCAGGGCAGGGACTCGTTTTTCAAAAGTTGCATGGTCTGCACCGCCGCCGCCACGCCACAGCGGTTGTCGAAGGCTTTGGCCAAAAACCGTTCCCCACCTGCCAAGGCGGTGAACGCGCTGTCCGGGGCCACGGCATCCCCG
>JAYUWQ010000449.1:0-4206 GCA_043753485.1 bacterium | reverse complement strand
AACGATGACGACAACCGTCGTCAGGAACCATACCGTCCTCGCCAGATCAAGGTCCCACCGCCCATATGACGGTTTCAACCACACAATCAAAACCGTGTAGCTGACCACCAGAACCGTCCAGGCGAGCAGCAGAATCCGGAACCGGCGCAGGTCCCAGCATAGCCAATGAAGGAAGAGTTTCATGCAGGAAGGGCGGTGGATGATCCGGCCACGGGATGGGCTTCGGTATGGCGGAGGTAGTCGATGTAGTAGCGGCTCAGGCCGGGCGGGCGGAGGGACAGAGTTCCCGCATCCGGCCAGCGGGAGTGGATGGCGGCAGCGAGGGCCGCTTCGTCAGGCACAGCGGCGGCGGTGAAGGTGATTCCGTGGGGACTGGTGACGGGATTCCACCATTCGGCGGGCAGATCTCCTGGCAGCTGGGGCGTGGCGGTGAGGAAGCTGACTTCTCGGGCGTGGGTGAGGAGGTCGTCGATGTTGCCGTGGAGACCGAGGCGGCCGTGGTCCAGGACACCGATGGTGTCGGCGAGGCGCTCCACTTCGCCGAGATCGTGGCTGGATAGGAAAACCGTGCGTTCGCCTTCGCCAAGGAATTCGATGAGGGCATCCAGCAGATCCTGACGCATCACGCTGTCGAGTCCGCTGAAGGGTTCATCGAGGACGAGCACGTCCGGGCGGTAGCAGAGGGCCCCGAGGAAGGCGGCCTTCATGCGCTGGCCGCGGGAGAGGCGGTCCAGCCGCTGGGTCATGGGCAGGGCGAACAGTTTGACGAGGCGCTGCGTCAGGACTTCATCCCAGGCGGGATACATGGGTTTGAGGAAACGGAGGAATTCGTCCACGCGCATCCAGTCAGGCAGGCGCTGGTTTTCACTGACATAACCAAGGCGCTGGCGGTGTTCCGGGCGGAGCTTCGCGGCCGGGACGCCGAAGAGACGGGCTTCGCCGTGGGTGGGAAGCAGGAGGTCCAGCAGGAGCTGGATCGTGGTGGTCTTGCCGGCCCCATTCCGCCCCATCAGGGCAAAGACGCTGCCGGGGACGATGTCGAGCGTGAGGTCACGCACGGCTTCGGCACCGGCGCGGTATTGCTTGGTCAGGGAGCGGAATTGGATGGACATGGCAGGCGGAGGTTGAGTTTTAAAAAGCGACAGACCGTTAGTCGTTGAAGCGGTCCCAGTGGTCCTGGAGGGCGGCGTGGAGATCGGCGGGGTCGAGGCGCAACTGGCGGGCGCGCAGCACCAGCGCTTCCAGCGCCTCGTCCAATTGGGCGGCACGTCCGGCCGCGTCCGGCTCCGGGCGTTCGCAGACGTGGTTGCCGATCCCGGGAATGGTTTCCACCAATCCTTCGGCCTTCAGGGCCGTCAGGGCCTTTTGCACCGTATTGGGATTGATGCGGAGGGCGGCCGCGATTTCCCGCACGCTGGGGAACGCATCCCCAGGCTTCAACTCCCCCGAAATAATCGCCTTCCGCGCCGCATAGAGCACCTGCTCGTAAATCGGCGACCCGAACTTCAGGTCGATGGCGAACAGGTTCATGGCAGCTGTATTACACGGAGTAATACAGCTTGACCAGAACTTTCCTGCAATTCCTTCGCGGCCCTCCCCTCCACCTCCGGCGGCGGATGAACTCAGGCGTTACCCACAAGCCATTCCGCCCCTACCGCAAAATAAATGGCTGGCCCATGGACTCCAGCATCTTCTTCTCGGCGGAAAGATAACGATCCCCGAGACGGCTGAAGGCGCCGCTTTGGCGGAACTCTTCGAGGAAGGCATTGACCTGGGTGCGGAGGGTGTCGTTGCCTTTGCGGATGCCGATGGCCCAGGATTCCTCGACGAAGGGCTTCAGGATGGCGCGGGTGGTGGCGGCGTTGGCCTCACAATATTTGAAGATGCTGAGTTGGTCATAGAGGAAGGCATCGGCGCGGCCCTGGGCGACTTCGAGGGCGCAGGTGGCTTCGCCATCGAGGGCGTTGACGGTGGCTCCCGGCAAATTGGCGCGGGCCCAGGTCTCGCCGGTGGTGCCCAGCTTGGCGGCGATGCGGATGCCGGGCTTTTTCAGATCTTCCACGCCCTGGATGGGCGAGTCCTTGGCCACCAGCATGGCGAGACCGGTATAGGCGTAGGGCTCGGAGAAGTCGATGGACTGGGCGCGCTCGGCATTGGCCGTCATGGCGGAGATGATGAGGTCGATCTTGCCGGACTGGAGGGCGGGGATGAGGCCATCGAAGGCGTAACTCTCCAGCTGGAGGGGGCGGCCGAGGTTTTTGGCGAGTTCCTCGGCCATGCGGACATCGACGCCATCGGGCTCGCCTTTTTCGTTTTTGAATTCAAAGGGGGGATAGGTCATGTCCATGCCGATGACGAGAGGATCGCCGGGGCCTTTGGCGGTTCCGGCCTGTTTCCCGCAGCCACAGAGTCCGGCACAGGTGAGGAGGGCCAGGAGCAGAGTTCGTTTTTTCATAGAGAAGAGGAGTGACACGGCATCTGACAGCAGACGGCCCGCCAAGGCAAGACACCAAAATCGCCGACGGCGGGCGGATTCTCCTCCCCCGGTAAAAATTAACACGCCAGAGCGGGCGGAGACCGCTATTCTCGCACCATGAATTGGAACCGTTGGTCCGCCTTCTTTTGCCTGACCGGGCTGGCACTGTTTATCCCGGCGATCTTTGTGCCGGCCATGCTGGTGGCCAATGCCATCGACGGGCCGCGCTGGTATTCGGTGTGGAGCGGCATCCGGGAGTTCCAACGCAGCGGGGAGTATTTCCTGGCGGGGCTGATCGCGTGTTTCAGCCTGGCGTTTCCCCTCGTGAAGTTCAGCCTCGGCCTGCTGTGTGCCACCGGACGGCGGTTTCTCTCCCCGGCCCGGCGCCAGACCATCGTGACCCTGACCTCGTGGACAGCGAAGTATTCCATGCTGGATGTGCTGGTGATCGCCATGCTGATCCTGCTGGTGAAGGTGAACGAATATGTCCGCATCCTGCCCTCGCTGGGGCTCTACCTTTTCTCCGCCGCCATCCTCCTGTCGGCCCTCGCCGGCGCCACCCTGAACCGCGCGCTCGCCGCAGAAAACAAGCCTGACCAGCCGGCCCTCACGCCCCGGCCGCACCTGCGGAAACCCGCGTGGCTGGTCCTGCTCGCGCTCGCCCTCGCGGCCACGGGTTACAGCGCCCGGCAGCTGCAGCAGGACGGCGGCGGCACCGTGCAAACCATCGCCCTGACCCGCCTGACACACCGGGGCGAGCTGCGCCGCTCCGTGGAAAAAACCCTCGCCTTGAAGGAACTCATCAAGAAAGAGCACGACTTCTTTTCCAAGGACACGGTGAAGCGGCTCATGGAATTTGGTCAGGCGGTGACCACCGATGCCGGCTGGAAAGCCCCGGAGGCCTGGGTGAGCGTGGAAACCCACGCGGGCCGCACCGTGACCACCAACCACCTCACCCCCGTCGACTTCGATGACCGCCAGCTCGCCCTCACCTTCACCCTGCCCGAAGGCATCGCCCGGCAGGAGATTGCGGTGGTGCGGCTGGTCTCCAACGTGGAGCTGGCCAAAGTGATCGACGTCCCGATCGAAGAGGAAGTCATCCGCCGCGCTGACGACCCGTTCCGCGACTGGAGCCGCACCTGGCATGGCCGCATCTTCAGCCTCGAACTCCAGGGCCCGCCCACCCCGGACTTCCGCAAAACCCTGACGCAACTGGCGCTGGGAGCCCTGCTCAGCCTGTGGAGCCTGGCCTCCCTCGTGACGCCGCCGAAGCCTTGATTTCCGGGCGCCGTCAACCGCCCTCAGATCTGGCTTCCGATAAATGCCAGCAGCTCGGCCCGCCCGGCTCCGGTTTGGGAGGAACAGCGGAAAACATCGGGCATGTCGGTGTTCCATTCCTTCAGCGCGGCTTCGAAGGCCGCGATGTTTTTCGTGACTGCGGAAGGCTTGAGTTTATCGATCTTGGTGAAGACGAGCACGTAGGGAACCCCGCAGCCGGCCAGCCAGCTGACAAATTCGAGGTCGATCTGGTGCGGTTCGTGACGGGAGTCAATCAACACAAAGACGCGGCTGATGACTGGGCGCTTCAGCAGGAAACCGGTGATGATATCGGCGAACTTTTCCTGGGCGGCCTTGGAGACCCGGGCATATCCGTAACCCGGCAAATCGACCAGCCGCCAGTTGTTATTGATGGTGAAGAAATTGATCAGCTGGGTGTGCCCCGGCCGGGC
>JAYUWQ010000448.1:0-11373 GCA_043753485.1 bacterium | reverse complement strand
CAAGGTCATTGCTGACCGTATACTCAGACATCATTCCACTGCTGACGGCGTAGATGCGGCCGGCCTGGCAGCGGGTGACCCGCTCGCCTTTCTTGGATTTGACAATGCCGGTCATGGACTCCAGCAGGCGGAAGCCGGGATGATGACGGCGGCCCTCGTTGCTGTGTTTGTCCACAATCTGGGTCATCTTGCTGCTCAGTCCGCCAATATGCACGGGGATGTCGGCTTTGACTTTGCCCTGTCCCTTCAACTCATGCAGCATCATCAGGATCTCCTGGGTCTTGCCGATGGCGAAGACCGGGATGAGCACGCTGCCGCCCCGGGCCATGGTGCGGGTGATGACATCGGCGAGGCGGTCGGACTCCGCCTGACGGCTATAGCCGGGGGCCCGCTCCACCGCTCCACGGGTGCACTCCATGATGAGCACATCGGCGTGTTCCGTGGGGAACGCGGCCCCCCGGGAAACCGTCTGGTCCTCAAAATGAACATCGCCGGTATAGAAAACCTTGAGCCCATCGATATCCAGCATCATGCCCACGCTTCCTGGCAAATGTCCGGCATCGAAAAACTCGGCCTTCACGCCGGTGTCGGCAATGTTGAAAGGTTGTCCCGGACGCCGGGTCAGAAACCGCCGGGTCAGTCCATCCAGTTCGCGATGGGTGAAAAGAGGGTACTCCTTGATCCCGTCCTGTTCCCGCTGGGAGGACATCACGTTGACGGAATTGTGCAGCAGGGCATCGGCAAAATCGCAGGTCACCGGTGACATGTAGGCCGGAGCCTTCTGGTGCCGCCGCATCATCACGGGAAGGGAACCGACGTGGTCCAGATGCGAGTGGCTCACCACAATGGCATCCAGGTCGCCGTCTTCCAGCAGGGAAAAATCAGGAATGGCGTCGAAAGCTTTTTCTTTGGGATGCATCCCGGAGTCGAGCGCGATCCGCGCCATCCCGGTGTCCAGCACATAACAATTGGCTCCGATCTCTGAACGTCGCGTCAGCGACTGAAATGTAATCTCTCGCATAATAGGTTGACCGGACCACGCTCCGCAGTGCGGCGATCCATTGGAAAGGAGTGCTCTAATGCCCCCCATCGCCCCCTGCCAGGGGAAAGATACCCCCGTTCATCCGGGACGTGGTGGGGCCGGGCGCTGTGCGGCAGCGATGAAATCCGCGACCGCCGGGGCCGGTTTCCCTTTCCTCCGGACCAACCCCACCGGGAATGAGGCCGGAGCCGGATCGAGCGGGATGAGCTTCAAACGTGCTCCCACAAAGCAGGCAAAACTCTCGGGCACGAAGGCCACGCCGCGGCCGGATTCCACGGCGGCGATCAGGCTGGTGGCACTCTCATGCTCTTCCACGGGAGGGGGATTTTTTCCCAGCGGCGCATACAGCGAGGCCAGACATCCATGATACTCCGGATAGTGCTGCCGGGTGTAGCCCACGAGTCGTTCCGCGGCGAGCGCCGGCAGGTCCACCTGCCGGGCTTTCGCCAGCGCGTGGGAGGGAGCCACCGCCACGCGGACGCCATAGCGGCGCAGTTCCTCAAAGGTGAGGGCGGACAGCGACGGTTTCCCGGGCTGTATCATCAAGGCCAGATCCAGATGGCCTTCCCTCAGGCCGGTCAGCATTTCCTCGGTCGAAAGATCATGGAGGGTGATCCTCACTCCGGGCGAGGATTTCTGAAATTCCCGCAGCGCATGCGGAAGCAGTTCCACCGTCAGGGAGGGCGCATAGCCCACGTGAAGTTCCCCGGTGCACTGGTTGGCAAAGGCCCGCACCGCCTCCCGGGCCTGCTCGGCGCGCGCCAGCACGGCGTTGGCCTCCACCAGGAAGACCCGCCCGGCCTCCGTTAGCTTCACGGACTTGGCGCTGCGCTCCAGCAGGGCTACGCCCAGTTCCTCCTCAAGGTCGCGGATCTGGCGGCTGAGCGGCGGCTGGCTGACATGCAGCCGGGCGGCGGCTTTGGTGATATTCTGCTCTTCTGCCACGGTGGCGAAGTATCGGAGATGCCGGAGTTCCATAGGCGTTGAGCATACCTGCAGGGTATGCTGAGCCAAGCAACATGATATTTCTGCTTTTCCTGGACGGCCCTAGTTTGGTTCATCATGAAAACCAATCCTTCCACCCTGCACCGCATCGTGAAGCGTCCGTCGGCCGCCCGTGGCCATGCCGATCATGGCTGGCTCAAGACGCAGCATTCGTTCTCCTTCGCGGACTATTACGACCCCGCCCACATGAACTTCCGGTCGCTCCGCGTGATCAATGAAGACCATGTCGATGCCGGCATGGGCTTCGGCACCCACCCGCACCGTGACATGGAAATCTTCAGTTATGTCCTCGGCGGGTCCATGGCCCACAAGGACAGCATGGGCAATGGGCGCACCCTGCTCCCCGGCCAGATCCAGCTCATGAGTGCAGGCACCGGCGTGACCCATAGCGAATTCAACCCCGATGCCAGCAAGGACCTCCACCTCCTGCAAATCTGGATCCTGCCGGAAAAGCGCGGCCTCACCCCCAGCTACACCGAGTGGCATCCCAAACCCGAAAGCGAGTCCGACCCCAAGGTCCTCGTGATCTCGCCGGACGGCCGGGACGACTCCGCCACCATCCACCAGGACGCCGAAATCTACCGCATCCGCCTGCAGCCGGGTGAAGCGATCCAACACCACTTGCGCTCCGGCCGCGGCCTCTGGCTGCAGGTCATGCGAGGCAGCCTGACGCTGGATGGCGAAGCCTTGATCGCCGGCGACGGCGCCAGCAGTGAGGACGAGGGCGACTTCGAAATCCGCGCCATCGAAGCCACCGAAGCCCTGCTCTTCGACCTGAAATAACCGGATGCCAAAAGTTGAAAAACTGAAAACTGAAAAACTCAAAACTATCATGAAACACCTCCCCACTATCGCCGGAGCTCTGCTGGGCCTGCTCTTTGTTGTCTTCGGACTGAACTTCTTTCTCCAGTTCATCCCCATGCCTCCCGGTCCGCCGGAAGGCAGCCCGCCTGCGCTCTTCATGGCCGCGCTGTTCCCCACGGGTTATCTGGCCTTTGTCAAGGCGCTGGAAATGCTTGGCGGCGTGCTGGTGGCGTTGCCCAAAACCCGCGCTCTTGGCCTGCTGATCCTCGGTCCGATCATCGTGAACATTCTTGCCTTCCATGTCTTCCTGACCAAAGGCGCGGGTCTCCTTGACCCGCCCGTCATCCTCATCAGTGTGCTCGGCCTGTTCCTCCTTTGGTCGCACCGCGCCGGCTTCTGTACCCTCGTCTGCAACGCCAAATCCGCATAAACGCCCGCCAGTTTCTTCCCGTATCGATCAACCACAAACCATCATCCCAACATGACCAAACTACTTGTCCTCTACTACTCCACCTACGGCCACATCGAAACCATGGCTGGAGCCATCGCCGAAGGAGCCCGTTCCATCGAAGGCGTCGAAGTCACGGTGAAACGCGTGCCCGAAACCCTCTCTCCCGAAGCCGCCGCCAAAATGGGAGCCAAGCTGGACCAGGCTGCTCCCGTGGCTGAGCCCCACGAACTCGGCGACTACGATGCCATCATCTTCGGCACCCCCACGCGTTTCGGCAACATGGCCGCCCAGATGCGCGCCTTCCTCGATCACACCGGCGGCCTCTGGGCCAAGGGTGCCTTGATAGGAAAAGTCGGCAGCGTCTTCACCAGCACCGGCACCGGCGGCGGCAATGAAACCACCATCACCAGCTTTGTCACCACCCTGATGCACCACGGCTTCATCTACGCCGGTCTCCCCTACTCCTGCCCGGAGCTGGCCGACATCAGCGAAGTCAAAGGGGGCTCCCCCTGGGGTGCCGCCTGCATCGCCGGCCCCGACGGCTCCCGCCAACCCAGCGCCAAGGAACTCGCCCAGGCCAAATTCCAAGGCACTCACGTGGCCACGCTGGCCAAAAAGCTGACCGCCTGAACCGGCAAATTCACGGCGCACTGGATTCCAGCCCCAGTGCGCCGTGGAATTTCTTAAATCCCCGACCACAGGGCGAGTTCAGCGCTCGGTTCCCCAATCGAGAGCGAAATATTTCAAACAAAGGGAACTCGGCGAAATACGGAATCCAGCTTCCCCGCAACAGGGTTGGGACCCGTAGCCCGATGAGATCCAGAATCCTCCAAGACTCAAACTGAGGTGAGTTTCATGAGGAGAGTAACGTTTGCTGATTCCGGCCAGTTGGAAATCGACCGGAAGAATCAGAATGGTAAAACAGACAACACACCAAAGCAGAAAAGTGTTCCGCAAGACTTTTGCAAGCCTTCGATGGTTTGGTTTCATCTTCCAGCCTACGCCCCTTACGGCTGCTTCACAAACGCCGCGACATCCGCGCTCAGTTTTTCCAGCGAAGCCAGGTTGGTATACATCATGTGGCCGCCGTCGTAGTGGGTCCAGGTGAAGTTCTTCCGCTGGTCCGGGGTCAGGTCCATGTGACGCACGGTGTAGTCGATGGCTTCGCCCGGGGTGGCGAGGTCGTGATAGCCGCAGGCGATGAAGACCTTCAGCGCCGGGTTGGTATTCATGGCGGAAGTCAGGCTGCCGGCGACTTCCAGATATTCATTGGTGGCGAGGCTGTAATTCCACGGCGTCATGCCCGGACCGCCGAGAATTTCGTAAGGGCGGTCGGTTTGATAGTTCAGACCTGACGGATCGCGCAGGTATTGATTCATGGTGGTGGCGAAGGCTCCGAAGACTACACCATACGACGGATCGCCCTCCCGGCCACTGACGCGGCCATCAAAACGGCCGATCACCAAATCATCCTTCTCCAACAGACGGCGGCGGAATTCCATGGGGGCAATCCGCAGATTATTCCGCAAAATCAAATCCACCGGCAGACTGGTCAGGGCACTCAACTCGGACGCGATAGCCTGGCGCTCGGCTTCCGGCAGGACAGCGCCTTTCGCCAGAGCCACGGCATAAGGTCCGCGGGCAAATTCCAAGGCGCGCTGCTGGGTTTTGGCAAAGTCCGCCTGCAGCTCCGGAGCCAGTTTCCGGTGATGGTGGGCGATGGCGTTCATGGCGGGCAGCCACGTTTGAAAAGGCACGTCGTTCTGGTCGTCATGGGACAGTGTTTTGAAATCAAACAATCCACTAACTACAATTAGTCCGTTCAGATACATGCCGTAGCGGCTTTGCAGATGCTCCGCGAGACCAGCCCCGCGGATGCCGCCGTAGCTTTCGCCCATCAGGAATTTCGGACTGCCCCAGCGCTGATTCTTCGTGATCCACAGCCGGATGAAATCGCCCACGCTTTCCACGTCCTCGCGGTAGCCGTGGAACTGTTTGGCTTCCTCCCCCTTCTCGGGACGGCTCAGACCGGTGCTGACGGGATCGATGAAAACGAGATCGCAATCCGCCAGCAGGGTATATTGGTTATCCGTCAGGGCGAAAGGAGGCATCGGACCTGTCAGGCCATCCGCCGGCAACACCACGCGGCGCGGCCCGAATGCTCCGAGATGCAGCCATACGCTGGACGATCCGGGCCCGCCATTGAAGCAAAAGCACACCGGCCGTTTCGCCCGGGCCGCGGCATCCCCATCCGTCCGCAGATAGGCCATGTGGAAAACATCGGCCTTGGGTTCCCCGTAAGCCTTGGTGAGGGTCAGCACGCCCGCAGTGGATTTGTAGGTCAGCTTCTGGCCCTTTACGATGATGTCGTGCATCGTTTCCACCAGCGGCGGCGTTTCTGGCTTCTTTTCTTCCTTGCCGGCATCCTTTTTCTCCTCGCCGGGTGCCTTGTCCGCCGGGGGCTGGGCCATCAGCCAGGCTGGTGCAAAGGTCAGGATTACCGTGGAAAGGAGCAGGGCAGAGGGTTTCATGGATGGGAAAAAGCGGCAGGATTCGCGCTGGAGAGCGGCGCCACCATACCTATGTCTGCTTTCATGACCAGTCCGGATTCCGATTCCATTACCCTCCACCGCCCGCTCGACATGCACCTCCATCTGCGGGATGGCGACATGCTGCGGTTGGTCGCCCCCCACAGCGCGGCGACTCTCGCCGGAGCGGTCATCATGCCGAATCTCGTGCCGCCCGTCACCTCGGTGGAAATGCTCACCGCCTACCGGGATCGTATTCTCGCCGCGGCCGGCCCGGATGCCGCGACCTTCCAGCCGCTGATGACTTTGTTTTTCCAGCACTACACTGAAGCCCAGCTCGCGGCGGCCCAGCCACATCTTTTTGCCATCAAACTCTACCCGCACGGCGTCACCACCAACAGCGAGAGCGGCATCCACAGCATCGACGCCGCGGAACCCACCCTGAAGCTCATGGAGGAAATGGGGATTCCCCTGCTGGTCCACGGCGAAACCACCGGTTTCGTGCTCGACCGCGAGGCCGAATTCCTTTCCATCTACGAGCGGCTCGCCACCCGCTTCCCCCGGCTGCGCATCACCATGGAACACATCACCACCGCTGCCGCCGTGGTATTGCTGGACCGGTATGAAAACCTGCACGCCACCGTCACCGGTCACCATCTCGTGATCACCCTCGACGATGTGGCGGGCGGTCTGCTCCAGCCTCATCTCTTCTGCAAACCGATCGCCAAACGTCCCGAGGACCGCGCCGCCCTGCTTGCCGCAGCCCTCGCCGCAAATCCCAAGCTCATGCTGGGCAGCGACAGCGCCCCTCATCCCCAGCACGCCAAGGAATGCTGTGGCTGTGCGGCCGGCGTTTATACCGCACCCCTCCTGCTGCCGCGCATGGCCCAGCTTTTTGCAGAGCACGGAGCGCTGGACAACCTCCAGGCCTTTGTCAGCGACAACGCCATCCGCATCCACGGACTGACCCCGCCGGACAAATCCATTACCCTCGTCCGTCAGCCGTGGACGGTGCCAGCGGTCTATCAAGACCACACCGGCTTGAAAGTGATCCCGTGGGAGGCCGGCCACGAACTCGCCTGGCGCATCGCTCCCTGATGACGAAAGCACCGGGGCCCTGCCGCGACGGCACAAAATAGCTGAACGAAAATCCCCCGCGCTGCCGCTTTGTGTATAGGAATATTTTGCCAAGCCCGGTTGTCCGGTGTAAAATTCCAAACCTCCCCCTTCCATGAAGCATCTGACTGCGCTCCTCCTGCTCATCTCGCTGGTGCTGCCAGCCGGGATGATGACGCAGGCCAAGGCAGCGCCAGTTCAGGCTTTATGCACAATCGTGGATGATTCCGGCAGTACCTGCTGTGAACCCGCTGCGGTTCGCTGCTGCTGCGACGTCTCCCCGGGCGCCCCGGTCCCGCCGCCCCAGCCGCTGCCCTCTTCCTCTTCCGCCAAGGAGGCGGCGGCCCCGCTGCCCACCCTCCTCATCCTGGAGGAACTTCCCCGTTGGGCAGATCTTCCGGCCCAATCCGCTTTCCTCCACCGCGGTAACCCTCTTGCCACGGCCCCGTCCGTGCGTCTCTGCGTGCTGCGCTGCAGCCTCCTGCTTTGAAGTGAAATCGAGGGACCATTGTGCCCTTATCCAGTGAACCGATGGTTCACACGGCGCCTTGAAGTGCGCCTCCGGGGCAGGGAATTCCTGACGCTCCGGTGCCTTGTGGAAGAGCTCCTTTGAAGTGCGGTGACTTGTCCCCGCCTCAGGCTGCGGAGGCTTGCCGATGGGAGCTGAAGCTGACTTCGGGGTCAAAGCTTTCCCCGGTCACACCACCCCAATGCCGCGTCAGCCTCTCACCGGCGGTGAGCCTCCTTGCCAAAAACGGCAACCAGTCCCCGGCCCGGCAGGACCGACGGCTCCCCGCTTCGACTCCGCGGACTTTCCTCTTCTCCATTCCAGATTTCCCCCTTTCCGGGACGTTCCCGGCTTACCCAAAACAAACCACAAACCACAAAACAAAAACACCCATGAAAACATTGCTCGCCCTTACCTTCGCCCTCGCCGCACTGCCCTTCGCCACGGCCGTGACAGCCGCTCCCTCCAACCCATCCGGCGCCTGCTGTGCCTGCTGCGACGGCACTTGCTGCGAAGGCGGCGCTTGCCCCGCCGGTTGCTGCGAAGGCGGTGCCTGCTGCGATACCGGCTGCTGCGTGAAGTAGCCGCCCCTGCGGGCAGGAGGGAATTCCCTTCCTGCCCGCCCCTCCCCGCTCCATCCTTGCCTGCATGAAACTTGTCCTCCTTCCAGCCCTGCTTCTGATTGGTCTCCTCCCGGTGTCCGCCAAGGTGGTGGAATACGATCTTCGCATCGCCGAAACCACGGTTGCGCCCGCCGGCAAGTCCGTGCCCGGCCTCACCATCAACGGCACTATTCCCGGTCCCGTGCTGCGTTTCACCGAGGGGGACTGGGCCCGCATCCGCGTCCATAACGATCTCGCTCATCACACCACGTCCACCCATTGGCACGGCGTGTTGCTGCCCAATGCCCAGGACGGGGTGCCGGAAGTCACCACCCCTTCCATCCAGCCCGGCACCTTCCACACCTTCGAGTTTCCCATCATCCAGTCCGGCACCTACTGGTATCATTCTCACACCCATCTCCAGGAGCAGCAGGGCCTTTACGGGACCATCGTCATTGAGCCGAAAAACCCGCCGCCTGCCGCCCGCCGGGCCGCCCGCGAGCACGTGCTGATGTTCTCCGATTGGACCAATGAAAATCCTCATGAAGTCCTGCGCAGCCTCGCCCGTGGCAGCGAATGGTATTCCCTGAAAAAGGGCACCACCCAGTCGCTCTTCGGCGCATGGAAAGCCGGGGCCGTCCGGGACTTTTTTGACCGCGAGCGCACCCGCATGAAAGCCATGGACCTGTCCGATGTGGCCTACGACGCTTTTCTCATCAATGGCCAGCGCACCTCCACCCTGATGGGAAATCCCGGAGACCGTGTGCGCCTGCGCCTGGTGAATGGTTCGGCCTCCACCTACTTTTACGTCGACTCCGCCACCGGCCCGCTCACGCTGATTGCCGCCGACGGACAACCGGTCAAACCAGTCAGGGTCAACCGCCTCCTCATGGCCATTGGCGAGACCTATGACGCCCTCATCACCCTCCCGGCCAGTGGCCGGCCGGAGATTCGCGCCACCGCCCATGACGGCTCCGGATACGCCTCGGCTTTTATCGGGCAGGGCCCTGACATTCCCGCCTCCGGTCCCCCGCTGCCCGATCTCTATCGCATGGATCACATGATGGAAGCTGCCCTGGATGAAAGCGGAGCGGTGAACGCCCCACGTCCTGGCGCGCCCTATCCTTTGTTGGAATCCCCCGTGCCCACCACTCTGCCCAAAGGCCGCGCTGTCACCACAATCCCCCTCCACCTGACCGGCGACATGGAGCGCTATATCTGGTCGTTCAATGGCCGGACCATGACCGAGGAGAGTGTGATCCCGGTCAAAAAGGGCGATATCCTTCGCTTGGAGTTGATCAACGACACCATGATGCACCACCCGATCCACCTGCACGGATTCTTCTTCCGCCTGATCAACCAGCACGGGGCACGCTCCCCGCTCAAGCATACCGTGGACGTCCCTCCCATGGGCCGCCACATCATCGAGTTCGAGGCCAATGAAACCGGGGACTGGATGTTCCACTGTCACCTGCTCTATCACATGATGGCCGGCATGGCGCGGGTCGTTTCCGTCCGGGACGGCGCCACCGGGATCAGTGCGCCCGCCGCCCCCTCCCACGTCGTCTCCCCGGCCGGCCTGCCTGCTTCCCACGGCCACGGCGGAAACTTCGAACTCGGCCCCAAAAAAGCGGGCGTTACACAAGCCGAAGCGCTCGGCGTCAATCTGGGGGAACACGCCCACGACATGCCCGCCCTCTGGGGGGCGGTCTCCCTCCAATCCCATCTTTCCGAGGGTTTCATCAATCTCCGCCACAGCCGCGATGACTACAATCTGATGTGGGAGGCCGGCTGGCAGGACGTGGACGATACCGAATACGAAATCGATGCCACCTGGGAGCGCTACCTCGGACCCAATTTCAGGACCTTCGCCGGAGCCCGTCTCACCAATATGGAGGACGCGGAAAACCGGGCCATCGCCGGCGTCCGTTACCGGCTCCCCGGCATGTTCTGGAGCAGCGCCACCCTCGACAGTGAAGGAGATGCCCGCTTCACCCTCGCCAAAACCCTCCAGCTCACCAGCCGCCTCAGCGCCTTCGCCAAGGTGGACTACGACACCGGCACCGCCTGGGACTGGACCGCCGGGGCCGAATATACCCTCACCAAAACCCTCTCCCTCACCACCCAATACAGCTCCGACTACGGCTTCGGTGGCGGGGTGGTCCTACGCCTCTGATTTTCCTATCCGGAATCCCAAACCCAACCCGACCAACCCCATGAAAACAAAACTCGCCCTCCTCCTCGCTGCCACTGGTCTGCTCGTCAGTTCGTGTGCTTCCACCGGCGGCACCGCCTCCACCGGCGGCGTCAAGCCCTATCCGAAAGACACCTGCATCGTCACCGGCAACAAACTCGGCTCCATGGGAACCCCCATCACCCAGGTGTATCAGGGGCAGGAAATCAAATTCTGCTGCCAGCCCTGCACCAAAAAATTTGCCGCCAACCCCGCCAAATACCTCACCGACCTCTAGCCGCTCATCGCTCCATCAACCAAACAAATCAAACCACCACGCCATGAAAACCACCCTGATCCTCGCTCTCACCGCTCTCCTGTCGTTCTCCCCGCCAGCCCTGCTTCAGGCCCAAGAGCCCAAGCCAGCTCCGCCTCCGGCAGAAGCCCCCAAGGTCAAACCCTATCCGCTCGACACCTGCATTGTCTCCGATGAAAAACTCGGCAGCATGGGCAAACCCATCGTGTTCACCCACGAGGGTCAGGAAATCAAACTCTGCTGCAAATCCTGCCGGCCCAAATTCAAAAAGGACCCCGCCTCCTACCTCAAGAAACTCAAAAAATAGTTTCTCCGCCGCTTTCCTGGAACCCGTGCCGGCCTGCCCGGCGGCACGGGTTTCTTCCGGGCAGTATGCATCCGGTATCGCCTGGACAGCCTCCGGCGGCGGCGCTCTATTTCACGGGGCCGATGCCTTGAACGGGCTGCGGCCGCCACCAACCTGAACTGCCAAACCGATGTCAACCATCTTCATCCGTGTCCTGGACATCACCGACCATCGCCTGCTGGCCGAGTTCGAATGGCCGCAAGTCCCGCCGGTCGGGGCGTTTTTGCACCTCAAAAATCTCTCGGGCACCACCGCCTACCAAGTCGAGGAAACGATTTGGACGGAAAAACCCGCCGCCCACCGCGATTCCGGAATCGAACACGACTCCATCATCATGCGGCTCTCCGTGATTCTGCGGGTCAAAGAAACCCGGTTGAGCTAGTTTTCCGGGGCAATCCGAGGCGGTGGGTTGCCGGGTGGTTTGACTTTGGGTGGCGGGCGGGCGTTACGAAATCCCGGGGGCTGGAAAGTCAGCAGTAATG
>JAYUWQ010000447.1:0-1739 GCA_043753485.1 bacterium | reverse complement strand
GCGGGTGTTCCTTCCGGGGTGGAAAGCCGGTTGCCTGAGGAATTGATGGAGGACGTGCCCAGAGGCAGGTCGGACTTCGGCACGCCTGCGCCGGATGCCCTGACCGGACTGGCGAAGGAAATGCACGAGGCGTTCTCACCGGAGGGTTTGTTGGCGAAGTCGCCGGACTTTGAATACCGCGCCGAGCAGCAGCGGATGGCCGTGGAGGTGGGGCAGGCTTTGGAGAAAAAACGGCCGGTGATCATTGAGGCCGGGACGGGGGTGGGCAAGTCACTGGCCTACCTGCTGCCCGCCATCCTGACGGCCACCCGGCAGCAGCGGAAGGCGGTGATTTCCACCCACACCATCAACCTGCAGGAGCAGCTCATCGCGAAGGACATCCCCATCGTCCAGAAGCTGGTGGGCACGCCGTTTTCCGCGGTGCTGCTGAAGGGCCGGGGGAATTATCTTTGCCCGCAGCGGCTCTCCCGGTCGATGCGCGCCACCGGGGACCTTTTCAGCACCGCCGAGCATGATGAGCTGCGGGCGCTCTGGAAATGGAAACAGGAAACCAAGGACGGCACCCTGAGTGATCTGAATTTCTCGCCGTCGCCCAATGTCTGGTCGCAGGTGTGCAGCGAGGCGCATGTCTGCACCCCGCGCAGCTGCGGGCCGGACAGCGGCTGTTATTACCAGGACGCACGCCGCGCCGCCGCCGAAGCCCATGTGCTGGTGCTGAACCACACGCTCTTTTTCACCCTGCTGTCCTCCCAGGATGAAATGGGGGTCGAAGGCGAGGGGTTTTTGTTTGCCAATGACTTTGTGATTCTGGACGAGGCTCATACCCTGGAAAACACCGCGGCCCGCCAGTTGGGGCTGAATCTCTCCCAGACCAGCCTGCGTTTTGACCTGAACCGGCTTTACAATCCAAGGACCCAGAAAGGACTTTTTGCCGTGGCCAAAAGTCCGGAGGGCGTCACCAGCACCGCCCGGGTGCTGGAACAGGTGGAGGGATTTTTCGAATCGGTGAAGGACGCGGCCAAGTTTTCGCCAGCGGGCCGGGAATACCGGGTGCGCAGTGCCGGGCTGGTGGAAAACACCCTGCACGGGGCATTGCTGGATGTGGTGCAATGCGTCAGGAAACTCACGGATGACAAGGAGAACCCGGATGCCTCCCTGACAGAACTGGCGGAGATGGGGCGCCGCCTCGCGGAGACCCGTGCGGGGCTGGAGGAATTCCTCACCATGGCCCGGCCGGGGCATGTCTACTGGGTGGAACGCAGCGGGATCGAGAACCGGAATGTCAGCCTGCACGCCGCTCCGGTGGATGTGAGCGGGCTGCTCCGGCAGTTGTTTTTCAGCGGCACCAAGACCTGCATCCTCACCAGTGCGACCTTCGGCGCGGGCGAGCCCAACCTGCGTTACTTCCGGCGCCGGTGCGGGGCGGAAAAAGTGAGGGCGGTGCAGATCGGCAGTCCCTTCGACTGGGAAACCCAGATGAAACTGCACCTCGTGCGGCAGATGCCGGACCCCAATGCGCCGGGCTACGATGCCGCCCTGGAAGCATGGGTGAAACATTTCCTGGAGCAATCCCAGGGCCGGGCCTTTGTGCTGTTCACCAGCTACAAGCTGATGGAAAATCTGGCCTCCCGCATGGAGCGGTGGTTCCAGCAAAAAGGCTGGGAACTGTTGGTGCAGGGCAAAGGCCGCCCGCGCCATCAGTTATTGCAGGATTTCAAAGAGGATGTCAGCAGCGTGCT
>JAYUWQ010000446.1:0-4222 GCA_043753485.1 bacterium | reverse complement strand
GTCCGGAGCGGCCGATGATGAATTCCACCACCAGCGAAGCTTGATAGTAGGCAAACTGGAGGTCCGCCGGGGTGGGCGGCGCGAGGAAGGCGCTGCTCATGGAGGCGATGGGTGTGAGTTTGCCGCCGAGGATCTTTTCGCGATAATCCACATCCATGTGCTCGCCCCAGGAGGGGTCGGCCTGGCGTTCCTCATAAACGGAGATGCCTTCGCTGAGCCAGCGGGGCATCTTGTTATGAGTGGCTTGGAGGGTGACGGTGTGGCAGAACTCATGCCAGAGGACGGCTTCCCAATTGATGGCGCGTCCGCGGTTGGCGGCAGGGCTCACCGCGGTGACAACGCGGCCAAAACAGACCCCGAGGAAGCCCGGATTGTCCGGCATGCCGAAAGTGCGGACGCCGAAGTCCTTTTGCTGGGGAAAGATCTCGACGATGGTGGGGCGGGTGACCTCAACCCCATACTTTTCACTGAGTTTTTGCCGGGCTGCGCCGAGCAGTTCGAGCACGCGCGGTCCGTAGATGGTGGCCTCGCTGGCTTTCATGCGGACGGTGAAGTCCTCATTTTTCAAGGTGGTGAAACCGGCGGTCATGGCATCCCGCAGCGTCATCAGATTGAAGGTGGCGACGTCATAGGCGTTGTTCGCCTGCACGGTGGCGGCGAGTTGCCAGCCTTCCTCCTCCTCACCGAGCCGGAGCAGGTCGCTGGCGAGCTGTGCCTGGGCGGGAAGGTATCCGCTATCAAAGGTCAGGGCCTGCCGTTGGCGGGCAGCGCCTTCGGCGAAGCGGTATTTTTGCGACAGCTTCCGGCCGATCAGATGGTCCGGCAGGGGATTGGTGGGCCAGAATTTCAAGGCAGCGGCCCGGAAGGCCGATTCAGCGGCGGGATCGTTTTTCAGATGCGCCAGCACCGCCCGGTAGGCGGATAGCTCCGGCCGGTTAGGGTTCACCTTTTCCACCCGGTCCAGCAGCCCGCGGGCCTCGTCATACTTCTCGGCATCAATCAGATGATCGGCCATCCGCAGCAGGGAAGGCACATGGGCGGGATTGATTTTAAGGGCGGCTTCCAGATTGGCCGTCATGTTCAAACGGTCGCTGGAGGCAAAAGCGAGGGCCAGACCGCACAGAATGTCAGGGTCGTCTGGAAACGTCTTCAGGGCGGCTTGGAATTTTTTGGCAGCGAGGGCAAAATCGTTTTTCTGAAGAGCCAGCTGACCGGCGGCGAGGAGCGGTTCGCGCGCGGCCGGGTCCATTTTCGCGGCGACCGCGTAGACTTTATCGAGGATGGCTTTGGGATCTTCCCCCAACTCCATGAGGGCCTGCCCATACACCACGATGCTTTTGACATCGCGGTAGGCCCGCCCGCCGCGGCTGGTGAGGAGCTGCTGGATTTCCACAGGAATGGACTGGGCGGTCGCGGTGTCCCCATTGGCCAGGAAAACGTCGCGGGCGGCCCACTTCAGAGTCAGGCTGCGGGGGCTGATGGCGAGGGCTTCCTGGGCGGCGGTGAGGGCTTCCGGGTATTGGCCGGTGGCCATGAGGGCTTCGAGGCGGATGAGATGCCATGTTTCCTGGTCGTTGAAGGCATCTGCCAAGGCCGCATTGGCGATGGTGAGGGCGGCGGCGTAGTCACCGGAGCGGAGTTGTTTCAGAGCGGCGTCCGGTTCCGTGGCGGCCATGACCTGACTGGCGGCCAGTATCCCGCAGGCGATAACGATGACCGGCCCTACCCGCCAAGGGGTTGGCCGCGTGGGGGATGCGGAGCCGGACATATTTGGGACGAGCCTGGAGGGAACTCAGGCAGCCCTCAAGCTACGAATGCGCCGGGGGTGAAGTTACAGGCATTCCATGCCGTGCGCTGGCCCCCGGGAGGGTACTGCCCGGTCCAGCAGGCGGGTCCCACCGCGGATGTCCTGATGGGATTTCCGCGGGTGGTTCCCTGAATTATGTTGTGCATCCGCGAAATTCCCGGAAATCTATGGGCCTTATTTTATGCCCCTGACCAGCCTCTTCGATATCCAGGTCAACGGCTTTGCCGGGGTGGATTTCCAGCAACGCAATCTTTCCGTCACGGCATTACGCCACGCGGTCGACGGGTTGGCGGCGCATCAGACGCAGCGGTTTTTCGCGACACTGATCACGGATTCGCTGGCATCGCTGGCCGCCAAATTCGAAAATCTGGAACGGCTCCGGGCGGCTGATCCCGTGATCGCGGAGGCCATTTGCGGCTATCATCTCGAAGGCCCGTGGTTGTCGCCGGAACCTGGGTTCTGCGGAGCGCATGAGCCACAGTTCATGGGGCCGCCCGACCGGGCCGCTTTTGAAAAACTCCAGGCCGCGGCGGGGGGACATATCAAGCTGATCACCCTTGCCCCGGAGTGGCCCGGCAGCGCCGGTTTTATCCGCGAAGTCACGGCAGCGGGCGTGCAGGTTTCGATTGGTCATAGCAATGCCCAGGACGACGCCATTGATCAGGCCATCGCCGCCGGGGCCCGCTTCTGCACGCATCTCGGCAACGGGGTGCCCGCCCTGCTGCACCGGCATGACAATGTGATCCAGCGCCTGCTGGCCCGCGATGAACTCACCGCCTTTTTCATTCCGGATGGCATTCATCTGCCGCCCGCGGTGTTGCAGAATTTTTACCGGGCCAAACCACCCGGCCGGGCCTTGTTCACCACCGACGCCATGGCGGCGGCGGGGGCTCCGGACGGTCGTTACCGTCTGGCCGGCCATGAATTGGAAGTCGGACGCGACCGGGTGGTGCGGCTGCCGGGCAGCCCATTGTTTGCCGGCTCGGCCCTCACTCCGCCGGATGGGGTGGCGAATCTGAACCGCTGGCTCGGGCTTGATCCTGACCATGCCCGCCAGTTGTTCTCCACCACCGTCGCTGAAGCCTTCGGTCTGACCCTTCCCCTGCTTGATCCCCCTGAACCATGACCTTCCTGACTTTTGATTCCTTGCATGTCGAAATCCACCCGGACCGGGCCGCGATGGGCGCCGCGGCGGCAACGCGCGCCGCCGACGTCCTGCGGGAAGCCCTGGCCCGCCAGGGGCAGGCCAGGGTCATTGTGGCCAGTGCGCCGTCCCAGGATGAATTGATCGCCAGCCTGGCGGCGGCGGCGGACCTCGATTGGAGCCGGATCACGATCTTCCACATGGATGAATATGTGGGACTGCCCGCGGGACACCCCGCCACCTTCCGCGCCTATCAGGAGAGCCACCTGCTGGCGTTGATCAAACCCGCTGCTTTCCACGGCATCCGGGGGGAGAGCCTGAATTCTGCGGCGGAGGCGGCCCGTTACGCGGCGCTGCTGACGGAGGCCCCCATTGATCTCGTGTGCATGGGAATCGGCGAAAATGGCCACATTGCCTTCAACGATCCGCCGGTCGCGGATTTTGAGGATCCCCGGGCGGTCAAATTGGTGACGCTGGATGAAACCTGCCGCCAACAGCAGGTTAATGACGGTTGTTTTCCCCATCTGGCGGCGGTGCCCACCGAGGCGCTCACTCTGACCTGTCCCCTGCTGATGTCCGGCCGGGCCCTGGTCTGTGTGGTGCCCGGCCCGCGCAAAGCCACCGCCGTGCGGTCCAGCCTGCTGGATCCCATCACCACCGCCTGCCCGGCGACCATCCTGCGGCGTCACCCTGATGCGGTGCTTTATTTGGACCCCGGTTCAGCCGCGGCGATCGCGATTTCCTCAAGGCCTCCGGCAGGCTGAACTTTATCCTGACTGGTAGAATGGAAATTTGAACAGAAGGACAGGCCACGGCCCTTCGGCAGAAAAAGAGGCCTCGGATGAATGACCTCCCCCGCAAGGTCAATGGGCTTTGAGGCACCCGTGATTCATTTGGTGGTCTTCGTGAGCTTCTGTTCCATTCCCTCACGGTTTTTGGGTTTATGGGCCGGCGGACAGGCTGAAATCCTGACGCTCCGCTGGTATCCGCATTTTCTTTACTCCCCAGCAAAAAGCCCCGGAAGCTTTCACTTCCGGGGCTTGGTTTATGGTCATGGATACAATCAGAGCCGGCGTACCCGGAAGAAGGTTCGTGGCGCCCCGACTGGCAGCACTCCACCCGCAGCGGGTTGTAGAGCAGAGATGTTACCGGTGATGGTGGTCGTGCCCGCAGCACCCGCCGTGGGCGCGCCTGGCGCGATGTTCCATTTTTCCGGTGTGCCAGCGGCACCACCTTCCATCGCTGTGCTATATTCCAGTCGATAGTTGGAT
>JAYUWQ010000445.1:0-11384 GCA_043753485.1 bacterium | reverse complement strand
AGCGTTCCGCCGCCTTTTTGGTCTTTCCCCACCGGCCGTCGCCCAGGGTATTCAGATCCGGCGTGCGCTTGCCGACCCCCACATAACGGCTGATCAGCCATGCCTGCGGCAGGGGAACGTAGAGTTTGCTGTCGTCGGCATATTCGAGCACCACCACATCCTCCTCCAGCCCGTTTGGCGCGGCCCGCTGGATCAGGCCGCGGTATTTTCCGATGCCATATTCCTGGTGCACCACGAAGTCGCCGTCGGTGATATCTGACAAGTCCAGCGGTGCTTTGCGGGAACGCTGCCGCCGCGCCCCGTTGATGAGGCGGCGGGCGCGGGTGTGTTGATAGCGGCCGAAGATTTCGGCATCGCTCAGCACAGCCAGTTTGGCCGAAGGCACAGTGAACCCGCGGCTCACCCGGCCGAGATGCGTCTCCAGCACCTGTTGTTCAAGGGCCTCGCTTTCCATCAGTTCCCGGAACCGCTCAATCTCCCCCTCGTTGTTGAAAAACATCACCGTCCGCCATCCGTCCGCATGCCAGCGCTGCAGCTGGCTGACAAATTCCGCCCGCCGCGTCTGCTGCACCACAAAGTCGCCGGCATCAAATTCGCCCATCGGCAGATCATCGCAGGCCGTTTTCGGATCCTCCACGGCCAGCGCTGCCGGGTCCGCCCCGGCTCCGATCCAGACGGTGGCTTCCGGCCGGTCTAGCTCCAGATCCACCGCGATCACCACATCGCCTTTGCCGATGCATTCCTCCAACAACACCAGCCCGCCGCCGGTTTCCCCGCCGCCGTCCACTTTCAGCAGGATGCTGCCCTCCTCCAGCTTGCCCACCGACACCTGACTATCCGGATCAAAGGTGCGCAGGCTTTCCACCTCCCGGTCAAAAAACTCCGCCCGCAGCGGCAGCTCGCTTTGCCAGGGATACACATCCAGAATGCCGCCGCGCACCGCAAATTGCCCGCGCTCGCCCACCTGGGGCTGCCGGTCATAACCTGCCTCGGTGAGCTGCTGAACCACCAGATCCAGCTCCACCGTCTGACCCGCCCGCAGAGTGAGGCGTGAGGACGCCAAACCGCCCGGCGGGGGCACCATTTCCGACAGCGACGAGGCATTCAACAACAATATCTCGAGGCCTTCCGCCGGCACCGCCAGCCGCTGGAGCAGCGCCAACCGTTCAGCCTGCGCCTCCAGATCCGGCAGCGAGTCTTCCGTGCGCAGTTCTTCGGCTTCCGGGAAAAATGTTGCGGCTCCCCACCACGTCGCCAGATCCTGCGAGAGAATTTCCTGTGCCTTCAAATCCCGGGCCAGCACCCACACCCGCCGCGGCGCCCCCGCCTGTTCCAAATGATGCAGCACCATGCCCGCCGCAAACCCCTGCGCCGCCTCCGCCACCTGCTCCAGCACGATCCGTTTTGCCTTCTCTTTCCGCGTGGCGGTCAGACTGGTCAGCTTCTTCTGAAACACCGCCGCCGCTGCCGCCACGGCACACCACTCCCGCCCCGCCGCGACCTCATCCCAGGTCTGCGGCGACTCTTTATACTCCGGCGTCAGCACTCCCATCGTTCGTCAATCAGAAACGCAGTCATCCCCCCGCCGGACGCTCGGGGCAATGGGGTTTTGGCCGGCACCAGCCACGCCTTCAGGGCTGACAAAGGGCTTGCCGGTTGTTTTTTAAAGTGGCTTTGAGTTTCTCCCTGACTTTTTCGAGTCTGCCCAGCACTTCCCGGTATGAGTCGGGGTGATCCGAGCTGGTCCAGATTTCCAGAGCGGACTCATAGCTTTTTTCCGCTTCTTTTAATAGATCGGTTCGCTCGGAATCCTCCATCTGCATAGCCAGGTCCTCAAAGCCTCTGCCGGCAGCATCCTGCGTGGTGGCCCAATCCTGCGGGAAAGCCTCGCGGGTATAGATTTCCAGAGCGTCCCTGTAGTGCTGCATGGCGCCCTGCAGCAGAGGAACCGCACGGTCTTTGGGCTGTCCCGTGGCCATCATCCGGAACGCAAGTCCGAGATTGTGATGAACTTCCGCCCAACTGCGCGGGCGATCCTCTCTGGTGTAGAATTTGTGTGCTTCATGGTAGGCCTCCATCGCTCCGTAGATTGACTTTGCGCCCTCGGGCCCTTGTTGGCCTGTCGCCCGCCGCATCAGTGCGGTGGCCAGGTTTTGGTGCAGGGCGGCCCAGCGTGAAGGATAGTTATCGAATCGAACAGCTTCCAATGCACTCCGGAAGGAGAAGATACCTTGGTCAATCAGAGCATTCCTTTCCTCACGGGCCGATCGGTCCAAGTCCTTGGCTTGAATTAGATAAATATTTCCCAAGATAAAATGAGTATTGGCATAGTCATCGGGAAACCCGTCCAGATTGAAAACCTTTAATGCCTCCTGGGCAGCAGTTACGGCTTGAGCAAGCAGTTCCCTGCGCTGCGAATTCTGACTATTTTGAGCACGTTCCGACAGAGTCCGGGATAACTTTCTCTGAATGATGGCCCACTCCTTCGGACTGGTTTCCCTGGCATTTACTTCCGCTGCCGCTTCGTAGGCACGGCTCGCCTGAATCCATACTGCATCGCCAGTGACTTGTTCGGTGCGGGCCAGCAAGCGCATGGCATCGCCAAGATCGCTTTGCAAAGTTCCCCAAAGCACGGGTACTCGCTCCCGGCGGGCGATCTTCAATGCGCTATGGCAGTGATCCGTCATGGATCGATATTCCTTTCGGAAAAAACAAGCACTGGCCGCGAGGCGGTAATCGAAGACCGCAGCTTCCATGGATTGGGATGCGTTTTTGCCGGCTGAGGCGAGAGCTTTTTGTTCCGCTTCAACATACTTTGCCTGAGCCATGAGGGAAATCGCCTGATCCGTCAGGTTATTGGAAACCAAGCCTTGCTGTATACTCTTCCTGCATTGAGCAGCGTCAATGTCCAAGACTGCAATAATTTCACTTTCCAGCGCGGCTGCGTTGAGTTCGCTGATACTTTCACTCATCCTCGGACCATTCGTTTTGATGCCGATGAGCAGTTTTCCAATGTCGGTTAAATCCCATTGTTCTTTGTTCGGTCCAGGTTCCCGGCTAAGAATGTGAAACAGTCCGGCATCCTTGTCTGGAGCAGATGCAGACGATTTCGATGCCTCCGTGAGGCCAATGTTGAGAAAGAGACAGAAAAGCCCCAGTGGCGGGAGGGTAGGGCGTGAAGCATTTTTCATGGCGGACCATTTTTATCGGAGAGCGGGGAGGCTGTCTATTGGCGTTCAAGCAAGTGCCATCCATAGCGTGATCCCCATACCTCAATACACGCGATCTCCGCAGAAGCAATGCGCTACTGCCTCTCGAGGAGACGTTGAGGCGCTGCGGAAATGGATCTGCTAATCTTCAGGGGCGGCAGCGCCTATGGCGTGAGTTTAAAGTGAACGATGCCCCAAGGCTAATCAAGTGCCTGCTTCCGGCATCCGTGGAATCGAATTTCAAAACCGTCAGGATTTGCATGCCGGGACGAAGAGCTATTCCGTTCACGACCAAGTGAGTGCCCCAGGATCAACCACACGGTGGAAACCTGTGGGCGCACTGGTCTGCCGTATCCTGAGTGGGGGAGCGTGGCGACGGAGGGCAGTGGGGCCCGACGACAAGTCTTAGTTTAGTTTGGTCCCGAAAAGAGCGGCTCCGGGGGGGGCAGTTTCAATAACCAGCCGGCAAGGCCGATCAATCCCCACTCCGCCAAATATGATATGGAGAAATGCTGAACAGCGTGGAGCCGTCAAAACCGGATCGAGGCCGCGCTCTTGGATGGATCAATACTTTTGTTTGAGCTGTTCCCGCAGCCAGGCGGGACGGTTGGTGGTGATGGTGTCCACCCCGGCGGCAATCAGCCGCCTGGCCACGGCCGCATCGTCCACGGTCCAGATCAGCAGCTTCAAATTCCGGGCCTTCACCCTGGCGGTGAATTCCGGCGTGACCGGCCAGTCAAAATGCAGATTGAGCCCTTCGAATTTCGCGTCGCGGCACAACGCCAGGAGCGGCTCCAACTGCGGAAGTTCTCCCGTTTTGGCGTCAGCCTTGTAGCCTTTCAGAAAATAGTGAGGCACGTCAGGAAGGGCCTTTTTGGAGGCGCGCAGGGTATCTTCCTTGAAACTGATGACGCACATCTGCTCCGTTTTGAGACCAGAAGCCTGGAGGACCCGGGCGAACTCCGGGATCAGTGCCGGCCCGTCCTTCAGTTCCAGCACGATGCGTTTTCCGGCCGGCACGGTGGTCAGGATGGACTCCAGCGCCGGCACCCTCACGCCTTTGAATGGGGCACCTTTGAAGGCACCCACATCCAACTGCTGGATTTCCTCCAGGGTCATCTCCTTGATCTTCCGCACCGGCTCCGCAAAACGTTTGGTGTCCGCATCATGAAAGACCACCAGCTTGCCGTCGCGGGAGAGCCACAGGTCCAGTTCCACGGCATCGGCCCCTTGTTCCCACGCCAACTGCATGGCCGGTAGGGTATTTTCCGGTGCATCCTCCGATGCCCCGCGGTGGGCGATGATGTCCAGGGCCTTGAGTGGGAATGGCGAAAGCAGCAAGACGAGCAGGCAGCCGCGGAACAGGGATTTCATGGAAATGGGCAGATGGGAATTGAGCGGCAGCGGAGCGAGCCGGCATGGACTGACTACGCGGGCAAGCCGTCTTGCCTGACGAATTTGTTTCGGAAATCCCGGAGAGGCGGCGGCTCAGCTCAGGGCAGGGTTAAAATCCGCTTCATCTCCTTGATCGCTTCCGGGTTCCGCGCCGCACTGTGACCGGCGGGGACGATTTTCTCGGAGACGGCGGAGGGCCAATGGCTGCTGGAATAAGGCACTACGCCGTCCGAACTGGTCTCCAAGGGACCGGGGCGTCCGCGGTTGCCGATGATGGAATGGGTCGTCACCCACGGCGCTACCGGCAGGGCATTGAGCACGGGCAGGACGGGATGTTTTGGAGAGAGGGTTTGAATGCTGGTCAGTCTGCCGCGCCCGACGGTCTGCCGGAAGGCTTCGGTAGTGGCCCCTGGATTGTCGCGGATGAGCCGGCCCCAGAGACTGGTCAGCTCGTTGGGAAGTGCTGAAAGCGAAGTGCCGATCCGGCCTGCCAGACCTGCGGATACCGGACTGCCCCGGTGCGGCACGCAGACAAAGATGACGCGTTTCACTTTCTTTGAGGCTTTCCAGTGCAGCAGGTGGCGGGCGGCGGCCAGATCTTCCGCACTTCCCTTCATTTGGCCGGGAGGCACCGCCATAATGGTGTCCCAGATCTTCCCGCCGGAATCGGTGATGAGCGTCTGGCTGATCAATCCGCCCATGCTGTGGGCGATGATCGTGATCGGCCTGACTTCCCGATGCCCCTGAGCCTGGACAAGGCCGAGGGTTGTCCTCAGCTGATGCCGGAAGACGCTGGCCGAATAGAGAAAGGGTGCCGAAGTCGGGTAATGATAGTGCCAGATCTGATAGCGCCGGCGGACCCCCGGTCGCCCCACAGTTCATTGGTGAGCGTCGCCCAGGTCAGCGGCGTGGAGAGTAGTCCATGGACCAGGATCAGCGGTTCCCGCTTGGGATCATAGGGTTCCATCAAATAAAGCTGGGGCTTGCGTTCGACCGTTGGACGCAGAAAACCCGTGAGCCCGGTGGCCCGCAGTTTGCCTGTGCGTTCCAGCAGGGCCACGAAAGAGGCGGTAATTTCCGCCGCCAGTGGCTGGCGCCGGCCATGGAACAGGATGGTGTCCTGACATAAGGGGGAGTAGAGCGTGATGATCATCCGCCGTTTCCCGCCTTTTCCGGATTTGACTTCCGAGACAGCGGTGACCGGACGGGTGATGGCTTCCGGTGGATAGTAGGCTTCGATCGGTTCGCGGCCGGTATTTTCGCGCCGTCCGATCAGGGGCAGGCCGATGCCTTCCCGGCGGTGATGCGTCAGCTTGGCCACCGTCACGCTGGAAGCCGGGATCAGTTCCTCGAAATAATCATGTGCATAGGTGGTGACACTGCCCGGGCTGAACTCCAATTGTAGATCCGGCGCCAGATCCACCTGCCGGATCCCCGGCGTTTTGGACAGACGTCTCCGGCCTTCATCCATGAGCGCGATCAGAGAACGCTGCCCTTCGGGGCTGTCAGGATTTTTTTTAATCAGATCAAAACACGGCTTCCATCCCGCAGCGTCATTGTGAAGCCGGGCTTCGGCGTGGTGGGAGCGTCCCGTCCGGACCTGCTTCAGCCGCGCCGGAGCCAGAGTGCAGGAGGAAACACTCCCGGCAATCAGAAGAATCCACGCCAGGATCACCGGATGGGCAGTGCGGGGGACTCGGGACATGGTTTTGTGGCCGATGATGGTGGAGTCAGTTATTGTAGGGTGAAGCAAAATGCACGCCTTGTTTCATAAAACGCTGCTCCAGACTGACGGTCATCTGCAACCAGCGGGGCAGGGGCTTTCCAGGCGGCATCTCCGCGATGACCACCGCCCGCAGCCTCCCGTTCGCTGGAAGCCGGTCCCCGAACCCGCCGAGCTTGTCACCCCGGAAACCTCATTCGAACGGGCTTGGGCGCTCCAAGTGCTACGGGCCGCTCTCGACGGGTTGCACCAGACTGAGGTCAAAGCGGGGCATGGCCGGATTTTCGAAATACTGTCCTCTTTCCTTGATCCGGAGACGGCCGCGGATGCCCGCACCGACCGGGCGGCGTTGGAACTGGGGATGTCCGCCGAAGGCGTCCGCCAGGCGGTCGGCCGCCGCCGCCGCAAATTTCGTCTGGCCCTCCGCCGTCAAGTTGCGACCACTCTGCATGATCCCGGCGATACGTAAATTGATGAGCAAATGTCCGCTCTGCAGGCAGCGCTGTGGGCTTGAGTCATTTTTGTTCGCTTGTGGAGGATTGGAAAGGTTGAATATATTGCTAGTCTCCAATGCAGAAGAGCGACTGTTCGCCCCGGATGAAAAGGTTGCCCCCGGAGACCGCAGGAGAAGCCTGGACTTTTTCGCCGAGGGGATTGCGGGAAAGGATCTCGAACTTCGGGGTGGCGGGCAGGACGATGGTTTCGCCCTGGTCATCGGTGATGTAGATCCGGCCTCCGGAAACGACGGGTGAGGCGGCGAAAGTGCCGCCGATGCGTTCGCGGTAAAGGATTTCGCCGGTGTCGGCTTTGGCGCACCAGGCCATGCCGCCTTCCGTGACGCAGAAGAGATGCGGGGCCACGTAAACCATGGAGGGCAGTTTGGGGGCGTTCTTTTTTTGCTCCCAGACGAAGGCGGATTCCGAGACATCGCCTTTTGCTCCGCGCAGGCGGAAGGCGCGCACGGAATCGAAACCGCCCCAGCCGTTGGCCTGCACCGCCATGCCATCCGCGATGACCACTGACGGCGTCACGCCTTCGCCTTCGTTTTTGGCTGACCAGAGGCGTTCCCCGGTTTTGAGATCAAAGCCCTGCAAGACGTCACCGGCTCCGCTGACCACTTGTTTGCGGCCGGTTTCGTCGGTCCAGATATTTGGAGTGATGTGGGCGATGCGGGAGGCACCCCGGCCGGTTTTCCACGCCAGCTTGCCGGTAGCGGCATCAAGCGCGAAGACAAACGAACGGTCCCACGGGATCTGCCAGCCGACCTTTTCCTTGTCGGCACCTTCTTTGTCAGGATCAGTGCTCCAATCCCACGGCATCACCAGCAGGCCGTCCTCCAATACGGGTGAGGCCCCGAGACCGTGGCGGCTGTAGAAGTGGAAATCGGTGAAGGTCCAGGCAGTTTTTCCGGAGAAATCCACCGCAGCGATCCCGCCGCCACCGAAGACGGCATAGACGTGTTTGCCATCAGTGACCGGGGTGGGCGTGGCGTAGGAGTTGCGGTTTTCCTTCCGGGCGGTGGCCTGTTTGAAGACCTCGGAATTCCACTTCAGAGCACCGGTAGCGGCATCGAAGCAGAGCACGCGGCAGGAGACCCCTTTGTCCTCCGTAGTCGTTAGAAAGACGTCGCCGCCCCAGACGATGGGGGAGGACCAGCCTTCGCCGGGCACGGAAGTTTTCCACTTCACGTTTTCCGTCGCACTCCATTTCAGCGGGAGTTCCGGTCCAGTGGACATGCCTTGGCGGGACGGGCCGCGGAAGCCTGGCCAGTTGTCCTGCGCTGAGACCGGCAGGAGGAAAAGGGCGGCGAGGGCGAGCAGGGAGAAGGTTTTCATGTCAGCAGAGTGGGGGTCAAAGGAGGGTCAGCAGGGCGGTCACGAAGGCGTGGCCTGTCTTTACGTTGCAAACCTTGGGGTTTACCAAAATGCGTGGCGAGTTAAAATTCTCCTTTCGCTGCCTCAAAGTGAACGTATCAACATATCAGGATATTATGATGCATTGCCCTTGAAACGCCGACGAATTTTCCTATTTTGCACCTGTGTCCATGATTATCACTCCCGATTCCCCTGCTTTTCACCAGACGCGCCCGGATGCCGAAGCCGAGCTTCGCGCCGAACTGGCCAAACGCATCATGGTCATTGATGGAGCCATGGGCACCACGATCCGCGGCTACGGGCTAGATGAGCAGCAAACCCGGGGCGAGCGTTTCAAAAACGCCCCGAAGGACGTCCGCAACAATGGCGACCTGCTCTCCCTGACCAATCCCGTCGTCATCGGTGATATTCACAAACGCTTCCTCGAGGCCGGGGCGGACATCATCGAAACCAATACCTTTTCCGGCACCAGCCTCGCGCAGAGCGAATTCTTCCATCCCGGCTGGGACCGCGGGGCGCACGAGGAGGAAGGGCGCAAGGACCCGGAGTTTTTCCAGCGCGTGCTGGAGGACAAATACCTCAACGAACTCGCCTGGGACATCAATTTTGAGTCCGCCAGACTCTGCCGGAAATGGGCGGATGAAATCGGCAACAAAACCGGCCGGAAACGTTATGTGGCCGGTGCCATCGGGCCGATGACGGTCTCCCTCTCGCAGTTCCCGGACCCGGAAGACCTCAGTTTCCGCCGCATCACCTTTGACCAGGCGGTGGAGGCTTACCGCCATCAGATCCGCGGCCTGATCGCCGGCGGTTCCGATATTCTGATGGTCGAAACCATCTTTGATACCCTCAACGCCAAGGCGGCGGTGGTGGCGATCGGCGACGTTTTTGCCGCGGACAAAATCAAGCTCCCGGTCATGATTTCCGCTGCAGTGGGCAATGGTGGCGAGACCATGATTTCCGGCCAGGTCACCGAGGCCTACCTGCACGCGGTGCGCCACATCAGGCCGCTCTCCATCGGCCTGAACTGCTCACTCGGGCCGGAGAAAATGCGCCCGCATCTTTCCGAACTGGCCGCCAAATGCGACACTTTCGTCAGTGCCTACCCGAACGCCGGTGAACCCGATCCGCTGTCACCCACCGGCTTCCCCTATCTGCCGGAAGACATGGAGCGGCTGATGGATGACTTCGCCGCCAGCGGCCTGCTGAATCTCGCCGGCGGCTGCTGCGGCAATACGCCGGAGCACATCGCCGCCATCGCCAAAGCCGTCAGCCGCCACGCCCCGCGCCTGCTCCCCGGGCAGCCCGCGGTCCCGCCGATGCGCCTCAGCGGCTCCCAGCCGTATACGGTTAGCGCGGCGTCGAACTTCCTGATGATCGGCGAGCGCACCAACGTCACCGGGTCCCCGAAATTCTCCAAACTGGTCAAGGAAGGCAAACTGGACGAAGCCCTCGCGGTGGCCCGCCAGCAGGTCGAAAACGGAGCCAATGTCATCGATATCAACTTCGACGAAGGCCTCCTTGATGGTGAGGCCACCATGACCCACTTCCTCAAGCTGATTCAGGCCGAACCGGAGATCGCCAAGGTGCCGATCATGGTCGATTCCTCCAAATGGACCGTCATCGAGGCCGGTCTGAAAATCCTTCAAGGCAAAGGGATCGTGAACTCCATCTCGCTCAAGGAAGGTGAGGAGAAGTTCAAGGAACAGGCCCGCCGCATCCTGCAGTATGGGGCGGCCACCGTGGTCATGGCCTTCGACGAGGACGGGCAGGCGGCCGATTACGAAAACAAGATCCGCATCTGCAAACGGGCCTACGATATCCTCGTAAACGACGTGGGTTTCCCGCCGGAGGACATTATTTTTGATCCGAACATCCTGACCGTCGCCACCGGCATCGAGGAACATAACAATTACGCGGTCGACTTCATCAACGCCACCCGCTGGATCAAGGAAAACCTGCCCGGTGCCCGGGTCAGCGGCGGCGTCAGCAATATTTCCTTCAGCTTCCGCGGCAACAACAAGCTGCGCGAAGCCATGCACAGCGCCTTTCTTTTCCACGCCATCAAGGCCGGAATGGACATGGGCATTGTGAACGCCGGGATGCTGGAGGTATACGAGGAAATCGAACCGGACCTGCTGGTGAAGGTGGAGGACGTGCTGCTGAACCGCCGGCCGGATGCCACCGAACTGCTGGTGGATTATGCCGAACAGTTCAAAGGCGTGGCCGGCAAAAAACTGGAGGCCGATCTTTCCTGGCGCGAGGCCCCCGTCGAGGAGCGGTTGCGCCATGCCCTGCTCAAGGGCCTGACTGATTTTATCGATGAAGACACCGAGGAAGCCCGTCTCAAATACGGCAAACCGCTGGGGGTGATCGAGGGCCCGCTGATGGACGGCATGAGTGTGGTTGGCGACCTTTTCGGCGCCGGCAAGATGTTCCTCCCGCAGGTCGTGAAGAGCGCCCGCGTCATGAAAAAAAGCGTCGCCTGGCTGCAACCCTTCATGGAAGCGGAAAAGGAATTGCGCATTCAGGAACGCGCCGCCGCCAAGGCTGCCGCTCTGGCCAGCGGCACCGCGGTGGCGGCTGAAGTGGAGGAGAAGAGCAACGCCGGGAAGATCGTGCTCGCGACCGTGAAAGGCGACGTGCATGACATTGGCAAAAACATTGTCGGCATCGTGCTGGCTTGCAACAATTACGAGGTGATCGACATGGGCGTGATGGTGCCCTGCGACAAAATCCTCGCCAAAGCCGTCGAAGTCGGTGCCGACATCATCGGGTTGTCAGGGCTGATCACGCCCAGCTTGGATGAAATGGCGCATGTCGCTTCTGAAATGCAGCGCCTCGGCATGACGACCCCGTTGCTGATCGGCGGGGCCACCACCAGCGCGGCCCACACCGCCATCAAACTGGCGCACAATTACAGCGGCACCATCGTCCACGTGCTGGATGCCTCCCGCAGCGTGCCCGTCGCCACCAGCCTGCTCAGCGAGGGACAAAAGGAAAAATTCATCACCGACAACGAGACCCGCCACGCCACCCTGCGCGAGCAGTATGGCAACAAAAAGAAGCGCGACATCCTCCCGATAGCCGAGGCCCGCGCCAAAGCGTTCGTGTCGGATTGGGCCGGCGTGGACATCCCTCAACCTCCCGTCAGCCGCGTGATTCCGATTTCCGAAACAGAAG
>JAYUWQ010000444.1:0-1742 GCA_043753485.1 bacterium | reverse complement strand
CCGCCACAAACTCCGCATCCGTGCTGAAGTCCCGTTCAATGATCCGCTTCAGGGGAGTCAGCGTATTGGCCGCCAGACTGATCAATCCCAGGATCACCTGGGCCTTGGGGAATTTCTCGCCGGTGTCCTCCTCCACCTGTTTGGCCACGCCGCTTTCCTTGATCGATTTCGTCAGGAGCGATTTCATGTCATCGCTGTCCAGGATCGTGAAATTCCGCGTCAGTCCCAGCAACTCGCCATGCCGGCGCAGGATCCGGTTGCACACCGAGTGGAAGGTCCCGCTCCACAATCCCGCGGTCTGCTGCGGCAGAAGGGCCTCCACCCGTTCCAGCATCTCCTTGGCGGCCTTGTTGGTGAAGGTCAGCAGCAGAATGTTTTCCGGAGCCACCGCATTCTTCAAAAGATAAGCCACCCGGTAAGTCAGAGTCCGCGTTTTCCCGCTCCCCGCCCCCGCGATCACCAGACTCTTCCCCGGAGGAGCCGTCACCGCCGCCAATTGCTGCGGATTGAGCTCCGCTGCAAAATCAATCTCCACCTCCGGCCCCCGCGCCGCGGTGCCTCTTCCCTTCAATGTATAAGTCCGTGACATCGCCCCTACGGGAAGAGGGGAAACCTCAAATGACAAATGAGGATTCCCCATGTCAGCCGGCAGGAAAGGGTCCCGGCGGTCCTCCGCCGGCCGGACCATTCCAGCACACAAGCCAACTCTCGTTCCACATAACAGCTGGAATGCACTGCGCTCCACGAGCCATCACCTGGCACGCTGATAAATGCAGTAACCTGCCCATCAATCATGCTGGTGACCTCTTCCGGGATCATCAGCCCATTCCTCCTCAGGGCCTCCAGGTAGCCGTAACCCGCCTGCTCCTGTTCGTTACGCGCGGAGGCCCCAGCTGCCGGAGGTCCTAAGATGACGGGACCGGCTGGGCCGCAGGTATCCATTCTTTCACCACATCCGCTGGAGGGTGCCGGCGCACGAAGACAAATGGCGCCGCAGCGGCGGGGTGCCCGTTAACCAGTGGCATTCCACGGCCGAAGTGAATCAAACTCAAACCACTGCGATCCTGAAGATCCACCTTTGAATTGCGGGTGGGACTGGTGAATCTGCTGACATGGCCCCTCCTGTATTTTCCCTCTATGACCACCAGCAGATCCTGGCGCTGGACTTGTCCCGGCTCACGGAGTTGGCGGCAGGGGCTTGGCCCATGGTCATGGCCGAGGCGGGGCCGCAGAGACCTGTTTTGCCCCATCTGGAGGAGGTGGAGGTCTCGTTTATCACCGACGAGGCGATTGCCAGGGTCCACGCCGAGTTCCTGGATGATCCAACCCCCACCGACGTGATCACGTTTGCCCACGGGGAAATTCTGATTAGCACCGATACCGCTGTCCGCCAGGCGGCGGAACATGGGCAGGCCCCGGAACGGGAAGTGGCGCTCTATTTGATCCATGGAATGCTGCACCTCAACGGGCACGAGGACGACAGCGAAACCGGCTTCGCCACGATGAAGCGGCTCCAGGAGGGGGTTTTGGACCAAGTGTGGCCGATGGATTGCTGAGAAATTGACGATACAGGGGGATGGTGGGGGCTGGCTTGGGGGCTGCTGGCCGGCGTTCGCTTTGTTGGAGAATCCGGCCCGTAAGTTTGTCGATGGCTTCCTTGGCGGGGCGGATAGACGGCGCGGCTGCGGTTTGATGGCTTTGCAGGTTTTGGGCGCCCCTCAAAAGCCAACCCGATGCCGCAA
>JAYUWQ010000443.1:0-1743 GCA_043753485.1 bacterium | reverse complement strand
AGCACCAGGATCTCATCGCTGATGTGCTCCACCACTGCCAGATCGTGGCCGATAAATAAATAGGTCAATCCCAGTTCCTCCTGCAGATCCTGCAGCAGATTGATGATTTGCGCCTGGATGCTCACGTCCAGCGCACTCACCGCCTCATCGCAGATGATGAAGCGCGGCTCCACCGCCAGCGCCCGCGCGATCCCGATCCGCTGCCGCTGCCCGCCGCTGAATTCCCTCGGCCGCCGTCCCAGGTAGTCAGGATTCAGCCCCACCTTCTGCAGCAGCGCCGCCGCCCGCTCCCTCCGGTCCGCCGCCGTCCGTCCCGGAAAATGGATCTCCATCGGCTCCGCCAGGGTCTGCCCGATCGTCAGGCGCGGATTCAGCGAGCCAAACGGGTCCTGGAACACCATCTGGATCTCTTTCCGCAGCGGCAGAAAGTCCCGTTCCTCCATCGGCACGATGTCCTGCCCCCGGTAGAGCATCCGCCCCGCCGTCGCCCTTTGTAGTTTCACCAGTGCCCGCGCGATCGTCGTTTTCCCCGACCCGCTTTCCCCCACCAATCCCACCGTTTTCCCCTCCGGCACCGTGAAGGAGACATCATCCACCGCCGTCACCCGCCGCTCCTCCCGCCGGAAGAACAATCCCCGCATCACCGGAAAGGAAATCGTCAGGTGATCGACTTGGAGCAGGGCAGGGGCTGGCATGGCGGATATCAGGTCCGGAAAAAGACACGGCTTTTACTCCCCCGCCAGCGGGCAGGCAGCCGAAATCACCAGTCCCGCACTGCCCCCTGTTTCCCGCCAGGCTTGGAGGTTTTTCTTGCAGCCCTGTCAGGGATGCCGCATATCAAAGTCATAATACCACCTGTATGATGCTCCGACTCATTCCCAAAATCTTCTTCAACCACATGGAGGAAGGACTCGACCTCTTCGTGAATGGCCTGCGCTTCACCGTCCTCCACCAGGACGCCACCTTGGCCGTGGTGGGCCGGGATGGAGCGAAGGCCTACGTCATGGAAAGTCCGGAGGATGCGGCCAAGGACCGGCCCGAGATCGCCATCGAGACCGACAACATCGACGAGATCCACCAGGACATCTCCACCCTGCGGCCCGACCTGCTCCACCCCAATCTCCCCCGGGTCACCAAGCGCCCCTGGGGCGCCCTGGAGTTCTCCCTGCTGGACCGGACCGGAGTGTGTGTCGTCTTCCGGCAGTGGCCGCCAGAGCTTGCATAAGGTCAGCCGCAGGTCCTGGGAAACGTTCCAGATGACCATCGCCCGCCCTCACCGTCGGAGACACACTTCGCCTCTGAGGGGTCCCCCGGGATCCCTCAGGGGCTTCGTTTTGCCCCCGCCGGGAGCAGGCAGCTACCCCTCAGGGCATTCCCCCTGTCCCCTCCGGGATCAGACCTTCACCCCACCGGGGTCACCCACACAGCCCACCGGGATTAGACCGGCACCCCTCCGGGCAGGAGCCGGTACCCCTGCCAGTAGGATCCATTATCAACGGGTTATGCCGATTTCTCCACCTGGCGCCGGCTTTCACGCACCAGTGGGAGTATTTTAATAACAATAATTACCAATACTGATCCGGGGGAAATGTGTCAGAGTGTGCCATCATCCTGCCAGACAAGGCAAGGGGCTCTCTCCCCCCTGCCGTTCCGGTCTGGCGGGCCCTGCTGCTGTCTCCACCCTCCTCGGCTTCTTCCTATGATTACCCGGACCTTCCGCTACAACACCCGCATGGCCGCCGG
>JAYUWQ010000442.1:0-1744 GCA_043753485.1 bacterium | reverse complement strand
TCTTCCTTGAGGGCCCCAACGGCGATGCCCTTGGCGACTTTGCCAGGGGCATAAAGCGCGGCTTCGATGCGGCTGCCGGCGACTTCGTAGGCGACTTCAAGGAGTTCCTCGCGGGCGCTGAGCAGTTTGTAGGCGCGGACGGGTTTGCCGCAGAGCTGGCGCAGTTGTTTCTGGGCGCTGATGAGGGGCTGGATGGCGGCGTGGCCGAAGTGAAGGGCCTTGATGAATTCTTCGTCAGGAAGTTCGAGGGCGCCGCCTTCGATCATGATGACTTCGGATTCGGAACCGACGTAGATCAGGTCGAGGTCGGAGATTTCGCGCTGGGAGTTGGTCGGGTTGGCGACGAACTGGCCATCGATGCGGCCCACGCGGACCGCGCCGAAAGGCTTGGCCATGGGGAGATCGGAAATATAACAGGCGGCGGACGCGCCGTTCATGGCGAGGACGTCGGAATCGTTTTCGCCATCAGCGGCGAGGAGGAGGGCGACGATCTGGGTGTCGTAGAAATAACCTTTCGGGAAGAGCGGCCGCAGGGGGCGGTCGGTCATGCGGCAGGTCAGAATTTCCTTTTCGGTGGGGCGGCCTTCGCGTTTGAAGTAGCCTCCGGGGAACTTGCCGGCAGCAGCGGCTTTTTCCTTATATTCTACGGAGAGGGGGAAGAAATCCTGCCCATCCTTGAGGGTGGTGGAGGAAACGGCGGTGACGATGACGACGGTGTCGCCCATCTGGACGGTGACGGCACCATCGGCAAGACGGCCCATTTTGCCGGTTTCGATGATGATAGGGGTGGAGCCGACCTGGCTCGTGGTGGTGTGTATGCTCATGGGTGTGTGTGTTTGTTGCTTCTTGTAAGGAAAATCGGGGGCGCTGGATCAATGCTCTGAGGCCACGGATGGCACAGATTTAACAGATGGACACGGATGCCGGGGCGCTGGGAAAATGATGAATGATGGAGATGCCGGAGTGACAGGATGAAAATTTTACTTTTACCAAGTATCCGTGCTATCCGTTTAATCCGTCCCATCCGTGGCCCGTTCAGTGCCGCCGCCGGAAAATGAGTGATCCCGCCGCGAGTGTCAAGTTCGGGCGGGATCGATGATTTTCAGGCCTTTGGCAAGTCCGGGAGGCGGGCCGGGATTAGCGGCGGAGGCCGAGGGACTTGATGAGCTTGGTGTAACGCTCTTCGGCAGTGTTCCGGAGGTAGTCCAGATGGCGGCGACGCTCGGCGACGGCACGGAGCAGACCACGGCGGGAGGAAAAATCCTTCTTGTTGGTGGCAAGGTGGGCCGTGAGGTGCAGGATGCGCTTGGTCAGGGCTGCGGCCTGATAATCGGAGCTGCCGGTGTCCTTGTCGTGGAGTTGGTAGTCCTTGAGATTGATGTTCTGATTGACGGTGATGCTGCTCATGTTGGTTGGTTAGCCGTTAAGTTCGGGCAGCGGGAGTTTGACTCTTACCGCCCCTTCCCGCCCTTCGGGAAGACGTGGAGCTTGTCACATCTCCCCGTCGGCGCAACTGGAATTACGGGAATTCGACGCCGGTCCCGAGCGGCAGGCCATCCGGGACGGCATTATGATACCTTGGCGGCGGCAGCTGGACCTCCAGCCCGGATTTCATCCAGCAGCCGCGTGAAATCCGACATTTCAGTGAGAATGAGGGCTCCTATGCCATCCAGGGCTTTCCGGTAGCCTTCCACCGCCCGGCCTCCGGCGATGATGGGAATTTGATCCGGAAGGAGTTGGCGCA
>JAYUWQ010000441.1:0-11432 GCA_043753485.1 bacterium | reverse complement strand
CACCCAAGGCGGTGGCACAGAGCGCGGATTGCAGGAAGAGGGATTTACGGGACATAGGACTGGGGGAAGACCGGGCCGGTTTGGATTCCATCCCGGCCTTTGACCAAACTATGGTTGAGGAATCCGTTGAGTTATCAATTATTCGCCGGGAGTCCCGCAGAGCCAGCGTGAGTGCATGGGGGCCTGCAGCCTTGATTCTTCCCGGGACTTTGCCAGAAACCCACGTGGGGGCAGAGGTCTTGCCGCAGCAGGAGGGTTGAACACGAAAAAGCAAACCGCCGGTCACCTTGATCGGGTGTCCGACGGTTTGCCGAAAAATCAGTGCCCGGAGCGGGCAGAGAGGCTGAACTTAAGCAATCTCCGCCACTTCGATCACCTTGCGGCCCTTGTAGGTGCCGCAGGAAGGACAAACGATGTGGGACGGGACGGCAGAGCCGCAATTCGGGCAGGAATTCAGCTTGGGAGCGTGCCAGCGATGGGAGGCGGCACGGATCTTTTGCTTGCTGCGGGAAGATTTACGTTTTGGAACGGCCATGGGTTCGGTCTCTGATTTGGGATTGGATGCTATCGGGCGGAGGATGATCCGCCGGGTGGGAGTCGGTCGAGGGCTTCCCAGACATTGGGCTTGGGGGTGTCCGATGGTTCTTCACCGGTCAGCGGGACAAACTCGCTTTCTGGTGCGAACGCGCCTTCCTTCTGACAGGGATGCGGTTCGACATTGGACTCCTCGCAGCGGGGGTAACCGGGAAGGGCCAGCAGAATATCTTCGCGGAGCTGTGCTGTCAAGTCGAGTGTGCCACCTTCTTTTGCTTCGCAGGTGAGATACGGATCCAAAACGACCCGCCAAGGCAGCCTCGCTGCACAGTGCGAGCACTGGAGCCGGAAGCAGGCATTTGCCGATCCTTCCACGATCACGTCGCCGTCGTCCAGCCGGACCGTGACGTCATATTTCAGCGGGGGTTCAAAAATGGGATCATACTTCCCGGTGAGGCCGAACCAATCCTCGCGGATTTCTCCTGAGAAGTTGCGGCCTTCCGGCGGCAGTTCGCTGAATTGAATCAGGGGCAGAGTCATGGGAACGACGTGCCCCGGAATGGGCCGCACGCAAGGCCGGATCAACCGGGGGAACCCGGCTCAACTGGCCTGGAGCAGCGTTTCTCCGGAACCGGGATGGCCGTAGAGGGCCTTCAGAGGGATGCCGCGCCGGTTGGCAATCCGCAGGGCCTGCATGACATCCTCCATGTCCCAGAACTGTGTTTTTTCCTGGGTGCCCACTTCGCGCAGGGGCTGTAGCGCCGTCACTTCGGGCGGACTCATTTTGATGGGGGTGATCATAAGTGAAACCTTTTGAATGGTTCAACAACATCATACTAACGCCCACCGGCACCAATACGCCAATGAAGCTGCGTCACAATTCTGTCACACCAGCCCCTCCCGGCTGATGGAGTCCCCGTCACTCAAAGGAGGGAGGTGAGCGGGCGGCAGACCACTTCCAGGAAACGGTGGGAAAAGGGCCGGGCGGCATGTTCCTCAGCCGTGATTTCCCGGCAATGGACCAGATTTTCCTCAAACAAATCATGGAGCTCTGCGGCCAACTGCGGCGAGTAAAACGCGAGATTCAGTTCGAAATTGATGCGCAGGGAACGGACGTCGAGATTGGCACTGCCGCACATGGCATAATCGTCATCCATGATCGCGACCTTGGCATGCAGCAGGCTGGGCTGATATTCAAAGATGCGGACGCCGTAAGGCAGCAGATCCTGATAGGAGGAACGGGTGACATGGGTGAGATAAAAATGGTCCCCACGGGCCGGGACCATCAGCTCCACCCCGATGCCTCGCATGGCGGCCAGCTGGATGGCGCAGAGCACCGCATCCTCGGGGACGAAGTAGGGCGTCATCAGCCGGAGGCGGCGGCGGGTGCGCTGGAGCAGGGCGAGGACGCTGAGTTGAATCTCATTCCGGTCATTGTCAGGACCGCCCGGGATGACCTGCGTTTCCACCGGCCCGTCCGCCTCCAGTTCCGGATAGTACAGCCCCGGGGTGATGAGAGCTTCGCCACTGGCAAAGTACCAGTCCTGGGCAAAAATCTCCGCCAACTGGGTCACCACCGGCCCCGCCACCCGGAGATGGACATCCCGGCAGGGTGGTGCCTTGCCCCCCATCCAGTATTCGTCGGCCACATTCATTCCCCCGGTCATCGCCACCGCGCCATCCGCAATGACGAGCTTGCGGTGGTTGCGCAGGTTGAGATGCAGCCGGCCCCGCAGGGGCGCGAAGGTGCTGAACCACGAAAACTGCCCTCCGGCTTTTTCGAGTTTACGGAAGAAGCGGCGCACGGTGCGGACGGACCCGATTTCATCAAGCAGCACGCGCACCTCCACCCCGCGGGCCGCGGCGGCGATGAGGGCATCCCGCACCAAGCGCCCGGTGCGGTCCATGCTCCAGATGTAGGATTCCAAATGCAGGTGATGCCGGGCTTCCCCGATCTGCCGCAACAGTTCAGGGAAAAAAGCGGTGCCATCCACCAGCAGCACCACCTCATTGCCACCGCCCGGGGGGAATCCGTTGATGCGCTCCAGTTCGGGAACCCGGCAGAGGAACTGGCAGGGGGCCGGCCTGCCATGACGGTCGGACCGCGACGCCAGGTCATGCACCCGTTTCAAACGCCGGCGGTAGACCCGCTCGGATCCGATTAAAAAGTAGGCCACGCCACCCACGATGGGGAAAAGCAGGATCGCCCAAAGCCATGCGAGGGTCGCGTTGGGGGATTTATGGCGCTGGGAAAGCAAATGGGGCACGAGGGTCCATTGCAGCACTGCCACGATCACGGTCCATCCCCAGGGGCTGAAGGGGATTTCAGCAAGCAGGTTCACAGGCATGCTTCATCCCTCGCGAACCGGGCTCCCTGCGCAACAGGTGAAGCATGCCGGATCCCGACCGTCTCAACGCTTTCCGAAGATCACGCTCCCGACCCGCACGATAGTGGCGCCTTCCTCAATCGCGACTTCAAAGTCGCCGCTCATTCCCATGGAAAGTCCAGCCAGAGGCGTCCCGCTTTCCCCAACCAGCTGGTCCCGCAACTCCCGCAACGACGCGAAATGGCGGCGGGATTGCTCCGGGTCCGGCACCAGCGGCGGAATGGTCATCAGGCCACCCACCTCCACGCGCTTCAACTCCAGCAAGGGGCCGATTTCCCGGCGCACCGACTCTGCCGTGAATCCAAACTTCCGCCCATCCCCGGCCACATTCACCTGAAGATAAATCACGGGCCGGCAGCCCTCCTCCTGGGCGATCCGATCAAAATCCAGGGCCAGCGCGGTGCTGTCGATGCTATGAAAAGCCACACAGACCGGGAGGACCTTGCGGACCTTGTTCGACTGGAGATGCCCGACAAAATGCCAGCGCAACTGCGGCGGCAGCAGAGCCACCTTTTCCAGGCACTCCTGGGCCCGGCTCTCACCAAAAAGCCGTTGCCCGGCGCGGGCGGCCTCCGCGATCAACTCCGGAGGGAACGTTTTGCTGACGGCCAGCAGGGCCACGTCTTCCGGACGACGCCCGGAACGCTGGGCCGCCGCCGCCATCCGGCCGTGGATTTCCTGCAACCTCTCTGCGATATCACTCATGGCAGCAACAAAGCCGGCCAGGCGCGTCCTGCCATGGGAAAGACGGCCCCAGCCCCGGGATCAGTGCGGAGGCCGTCTGAAAAACCGGTTCACGGTCTGATCCGTCAGGGCCCCCAAAGCTTCCACCGTGATGCCCCGCGCTGCGGCAACGCGGGTGGCGGTGTCACGGACAAAGGCCGGCTCGTTGCGCTTTCCACGATGCGGCACCGGCGCCAGCCAGGGGCTGTCGGTTTCCAGCATGAAACTGCCAGCGGGCGCGCGGGCAGCGCACTCCGCCACCACCGGGGCATTTTTATACGTGGCGATCCCGGTGAAGGAAATGAGATGCCCCAGTTCCACCATCGGCCGGGCTTCCTCCCAGGAATGCAGCCAGCAGTGAAACACCGCCCGCAATTGATCCTGCCAAGGGGCCACCATGGTCTTGATAGCCTCCCAGCACGCCGTGCCGGTGCGGTCCCGCTGATGCACCACCACATTCAGCCCGCACTGGGCGGCCAAGGCCAACTGGGCGGAAAAACACTCCCGCTGACGATCCAGATACGCCTCCCACGTCCAGCCTTCCGGAGCGGGATGGTAAAAGTCGAGCCCTGTCTCCCCAATGCCAACACAGCGCGGATGTTGCGCCAGGTCACGCAACTGGCCGCACCAGTCGGCGTGCGGTTCTTCGGTCACGTAGGTGGGATGCAGCCCCACGGTGGCCCAGACCTGTGGATAACGCTCCGCGAACTCCAGGCTCCGGCGACTGCTTTCCACATCACAACCGATGGCGATGATCCGGTGCACGCCAGCCGCTTCGGCCCTCGTCAGCACGGCTTCCAAGTCGTCCGAAAAGGCTTCGGAAGTCAGATGGGCATGGGAATCGGTCAACATGGTAAATCCCAAGCGGCATTCCTGCCGCAACGCAAGCCCTGGCCTTGCCGCCGGAAGGTCCCCGGGATCTCACTTGTTGCGGACCGGCAGCAAGCTGCTGCTGGTGCCTCCCTCTTCGCGGTCCCCCACCTTGAGGTAACGGTAATAAACCTCCAGCATCAGGGTGCACAGGGTGGTGCGGTAGACATCGGCATCGGCTCCTGCGGCACTGGTGGCGGCGGCCCCGTTTTCTCCGGCTTTCTCCGGCTTGTAGCTGCCATCCGGCAATTGGTTGGCCAACAGCTCCTTCTGGAACATGCCGTTCCACAGCTTCCAGGCGTCCCCACCCTTTTGGAACATGGCCTGGGTGTTGTAATACCAGGTGTAAAGATAGGCGTCCTTGTTCCATGACAGGGGATCCTTCTCCGTCTCGTCCATCAGCCAGCGGATTCCCTTATTCACGGACCCGCTGTTGCCCCCACCGAGCGTCTGCAATCCGAGAAGGGCCGCCCCTGTCAGGTTCCATTGATTGTAGTGCTGGGTCCGGTCCGCCACTCCGAATCCCCCATCCTTGGTCTGGGTGGATTTCAGGTAATCCTCCACCTGATTGATCGCTTTGGAGAGACCGGCAATCTTCAGATTGGTGTGTTTGGCAGCCTTGAGCGCCTGGAACTGCCAGCCCGTCAGGGACAAATCGTTCCGGCTGTCCACCATATAACCGGCGCCCTCCTTGTAACTCCACGCGCCGCCGGCATTCTGATTTTTGATGATGATATCCACGCCTTTTTCAAAGCCTTCCCTCAGCCCAGGCAGTTCCTTGGTGCCGAGTTTGGCAAAGGAGTACATTTCGCCCAGAGCGTAGGTGGCTATTCCGTGTTCGTAAGTACTCTTATTGGTCTGGGGCTGGGCCGAGAAAATACCTGCAAATTTCTCCTGCTTCTGATTGCGTCCCAGATCGATCAGATAAGTGATGCCCTTCAGCACCGTTTCGCCATATTTAATCGATTCGGGGGTTTCACAATGGCCAAGATAGGCCAGCAGGGCCAAACCCGTCATGCCGCCTTTATGGTTGGCACCCCATGATCCATCGGCGTTTTGCTTTTTAGCCAGCCAATCGAGACTTTTCTGCACCGCCACTTCACATTCCGGCGAACCCCCGTTGGCTTTCATTTTCTCAGACCGCTCCGCCGGGGAGCACCGGCTGGCATACAACTTGGGCAAGGCAATAAAACCAGCGCCACTGCCGGGGCCCCAGCCGCTGCCAATCCCGGACCCCACGCCGCTACCCTTGCCTGAACCACGGCCAATGCCTTCCCCACTGCCCAGTCCCGCCCCTCCCAGGGTCGCGGAAGAAAGGGCGGACATATCCGTCAAAGTGCTGCTCACATCGGGCAGGCTGACCGCATCCGCATTGGCAACACTCGAGACCGTCCGCACCTTCGGCGCGCTCCGGGAAATGGCGCGCTGCTTCTTCTGCGCCAATTTTTGCTCGCCGCCCCCACCGCCGCCTCCCCCTCCGGGCAGGAAATTCACCTCCTCTTTCACCGGGACCATACTTTCGCGGATCACCAGCAGCGCGATGATAACCAGGATGGCATGAACAATGATACTGATGGTGAGCGAGCCCCCTCCGAACTTGCGCCAGTAGCCTTCACGCTTTTCCGGGAGCAGGAGGACACCATGCTCATCGTATTCGGGAGGCAATCCGGAGGAATCAGGGGGATCTTGGGACATGGAAAAGGGGTGGGGGAATGGGAAGCCCGGTGCTCAAACGCAACGGCAGGAGCCTGTATTAGAACAAATTACGGGGGACTCGTCAATTCAGCATCTTCCAACCACCCCAGTAGTTTCTCCAGCGCCCTCGCCCGGTGACTCAGTCCATTTTTCACGGCGGCAGGTAATTCCCCAAACGTGGCATCGTGCCCTTCCGGGATAAAAATCGGATCGTAACCAAACCCGCCCTGCCCTGCGGCCGCCCCGGTCAGCCGTCCCTCCACCGCTCCGCTGAAGCAGGCCAGCACTTCCGCCCCCCGCGCTACCGCCAACACGCAGCGGAACCGTGCGCCCCGCTCCGCCGCCGGCACGCCCTCGAGTTCCTGCAGAACCTTGTCGCGGTTACCGGCATCGCCCGCTCCCGCTCCGGCATACCGGGCGGAAAAAATTCCCGGCCGGCCCGCCAAATGATCCACTTCAAGCCCCGAGTCATCGGCCACCACCAACACCGCCTCCCCCAACCGCTCTGCCGCCGACCGGGCCTTGATGGCCGCATTCTCCTCAAAGGTGGCTCCATCCTCCACCGGCACCGGCAATTCCGGATGCATCGTCAGATCCTCCACGCACCATCCCTCCCCCAGCAAGGCACGGAATTCTCCGGTCTTGTGGGTGTTATGGGTCGCGATCACGAGACGTCTGACGGGGCCATTCATGACGCGGCCATCGCCCCGCCCGGTGGAAAATTCCAGTTTTTTTCCGCAATGACTGGGCTAAGTACCGCGCCCATCCCATTCGGCCCCGTATCTGCTGTTCCTCGTCCCTCCCATGAGCCTTCCCCTTTCCGGCCCTTATCAAACGTTCCTCATTTTCGGCGCTCCCGGCAGCGGCAAAGGCACCCAGGGTGCCATCCTCGGCCGCATTCCCCGCTTCATCCACTTTGCCTGCGGTGATGTCTTCCGCTCCCTCGATACCCGCACCCCGCTCGGCAAGGCCTTTGTGGAATACTCCTCCAAAGGCCAACTGGTTCCGGACGAACTCACCGTGCAGCTCTGGGAAGCCAACATCCGCTCCCAGGCCGACTCCCACCATTTCAAACCCGACATCGACTTCCTCATCCTTGACGGCATCCCCCGCAACGTCGGCCAAGCCATCATCATGGAAGCCCACATCGAAGTCATGGGAGTTTTCCACCTGTCCTGTCCGGACCGGGACGAGCTCCGTCGCCGGCTCCGCAAGCGGGCCCTCAAGGACAACCGTTTCGACGATGCCCGCGACGATGTGATCGAGCGCCGCATCCAGACCTACGAGGAGGAGACCAAGCCGGTCCTTGAATATTACTCCACCGGCAAATACGCCCACCAGCACCTCGTCCATGACATCGACGCCACCAAGCACCCGGCCATCGTCGCCTACGAAATGCTGAATACCATCATCCACCTGCCTGCCTGGCAAAAGGCCAGCGAGAAGGTTTATTGACTCCGGGTGTTTGCCATCAGTCAGGCCGGTAGCGTTTTCGCCTGCAGTTGCGCCATCAGCGCCCCCTGATTCCAACAATCACCGCCAGCCGTGATCATTCCATCGATCACCGTCATCCAGGTGATCCCGCGGAACATCACTTCCTCTTCCGTCGGCACCAACCCCATGGCGGCCCCCTTGTGGGTGCCTCTGGCCACCCAGCGGGTGTAAACCTGACTTCCTTCCGCCACGATCTCCACCACCTCCACGCGGATGTCAGGAAGAGTGCCCAGCATCAGTTGGTGGAAATCCCCGAACTCCTTTGGTCCGTGGGTGACGTGACCGCCTTCCAGCTCTCCTCTGGAGCCGGGAGCCATGAGTTGGGGAATCACACTTCCATCGTGTTTGATCCAAAGCCGTTGAAACCATTCGGCAGCCACTTCATGAGGAGAAAGGATTTTACTCATAGCAGATTGGAGGAAACGAGTGCCAACACACGGCATTCCCGGCCAACTGTCAAATTGCGGCACTGACAAAAACACCCCCTGCCCCCCAGCTCCCACTGCCCTGCGGCAGGTGCCGGCGAGGGGGGCCGTCCCACCGGAAAAGGCATCATTCCCGGGAATCGCGCTATTTTTCCATGGCCGTCCTGAGGCCGAATTTGGCGGTGACATTGGTGCGGGCCGTGCTGAAATGAGGGGGTTCATCCATTCATCCCTCCTATGCCCCGCAACGTCCGCATCGGTCTCATCCAGGCCCGTACCACCCACCCCGGCGACACTGATCCCCAGGTGATCAAGGAAGCCATGATCGCCAAGCACCTCGCCTTCATCGAGGAAGCCTCCGCCAGGGGATGTCAGGTGGTGTGCCTCCAGGAGCTGTTTTACGGGCCCTACTTCTGCGCCGAGCAAAAGACCCACTGGTATTCCCTGACGGAAAAAATCCCGGAAGGCCCCACCACCCAATTGATGTGTGAAACCGCCAAACGGCTGGGCATGGTGCTGATCGTTCCCATTTATGAAGTGGAAAACACCGGGGTTTATTACAACACCGCCAGCGTGATCGATGCCGATGGCACCTGGCTGGGCAAGTATCGGAAAACGCATATCCCACACTGCCTGCCCGGATTCTGGGAGAAGTTTTACTTCCGGCCCGGAAATCTCGGTTATCCGGTGTTCGACACCAAGGTCGGGAAAATCGGCGTCTACATTTGTTACGACCGGCACTTCCCGGAAGGTGCCCGCTGTCTCGGCCTGAACGGCGCGGAGATCGTCTTCAATCCCAGTGCCACCGTGGCCGGACTGAGTGAATACCTGTGGAAACTGGAGCAACCGGCCCATGCGGCGGCGAATGGTTATTTTCTGGGAGCGATCAACCGGGTAGGCGTGGAACAACCCTGGGCGATCGGCGAGTTCTACGGCCAAAGTTATGTGGTCGACCCCCGCGGCCAGATGCTCGCCATGGCCAGCCGGGACCAGGATGAACTGCTGGTCACCGACATTGATCTGGACCTGATCCGCACGGTACGGGACATCTGGCAATTCTACCGCGACCGCCGGCCGGACAGCTACGGGGCAATCACCGCGCCTTGAGGACCGAAAGCCTTACTCCACCGCCGCCAACCGGTAGAAGCGACGGGGACCACTGCTGCTGCTGGTCCAGCTGAATACCGGGCCGGTGGCGGTGAAGGCATGTTCAGGACTCCAAACCGTCAAATCCGGGGAGCCTTGGATCAGATAAGATTGCCCGGTCAACAATCCCGTAAAGCCAAGGGAATCGGTGCTGGAATTTCGAGTCAAGGTGATCCCGGGCCGGTGCGGAACGGACGTAAGACGCCACGCGAGGGCGGCGGGGACAGCTTCCCCGCTGGCGAGGCTGAGCCGTATCCGGTAGGTGCCGGAGGGAAGGTTCCTTTGATAAAGATGCTCTGCATTCTCCGCAGTGCTGATGCTTTCATCCACCATCACTTCCATGCCCGTAACCGGCACCCGGGTCAGCTTCAGTTGATAGTCCGCCAGGGGGACCACCGACATCACGAAAGAGTTGCCCGGCCCTGCATCATTGATGATCCGGTTCCAGACGGCGGTGACGGACAGGGCTTCTCCCATCGCCCCCACTGGAACGCGAAGGAGATAGTCGGCGGTGCTACTGGTCGTCAAGGTGACCATGGACCAGGCAAAGTCCGGACGCGGAGCCGCCAGGTTGGCAGCCTGCTGGAGCCCCGTCAGAATGTGCCAACTATTGCCTATCTGAAGCTCGCCTGCGCCGAAAACCGGGTCCAGAGGAGCCGTGGGGGTACGGGACCATCCCGGAAACTCCTCCTTGGTGGCACCAGCCAGCAAAATGGCTTTGAGGGTTTCGGGAAGCACCGCATTGCCCCCCTGGCTATTGGCCGCCTGCCGCAGCAGAGCCCCGGCAGAACTGACCAGAGCGGTGGAAAAGCTGGTGTAATCCAAAGGCGCCACGATCTCCGGCTTTTGGCGGCCCGGCCCATCGAGCCAGGACGCAACTCCTCCGGTACTGTGTGCTCCGCTGCTGAGCCCCACGGCGAGGTTGTTGTAGGCGGAAGCCATGAGCGCCGGCACCGTGGAGGTGCCGTTGTTCACCCCTGTCACCGCGAGGAAGCCATCGCGGCGGATCGCAAAATCAAACCGGCGCAGGGAGTCGTTATCCTCGTCCGCAGAACCACTGCTCCCTGGAGAGATCCACGAATGATTTTGAATTGCCCGGTCCTCCGTCAGCGGGGCCCGGAAAGTCCCCGGCTTCAGCCAGGCTTCCGACGTCCAGGAGGTGCTTCCGCCCTCGGAGTCCACCCGGTAAAGATCGATGGTCGTGATTCCGGGAGTGAAAGAGGCCCGCCCCGCCAGAGGATTCGTATTCAGACTGAAAAAGTGCGCGCTGACGTCGAAGGCATGGCCCGAAGCCCCTGAAGCGCCGCTTTGTGCGGTAAAGGTCTTCCCCGCAAAGTAACTTCCGCTGCCCGGAAAGCTGCCGCTGCCGGCCTGGGGCAGGTAATCAGGATCACCAAACTCCACCTGGGTGACGGAAACGCCCGTGCCATCCGGCAGCGCGGCTCCCAGATCGGCGGCGAGGGCGCGGTAACCGGTGTCGTCAAAGTAGTCTGCCCGGCTGGTAAATACCGGGACCAGGAGAAATGCAGGGAAAAACAGCAGGCGCAGGGGGGGAACCATATTGATCCTTAGCAGTCCACAGGCGGACTGGCCAGAGTGGAAGACTGATTCCCTTCAAAAAAAACTGTTCTCAGGACGAGACCTGAAAGCGGCGGGAAAAGGACTGAACGGGGTTCCGGACTCAGCGTTTGGTGGCCAAAGTTGGCAGGAGCTGCAGAACTTTCTCCTTCAGTTCCTTGCCCGGCTTGAATTTTACCACGGCGCGGGCGGGGATAGGCACATCACGGACCGGGTTGTTGGGATTCCGGCCGACCTTTGGTTTGGTGACGCGGATTTCGAAGGTGCCGAAGTTGCGCAACACCACATCGCAATTCTGCGCCAGATGGGTGGTGGTATTATCCAGAAAAAGCTGCAGAACATCAAACACCTGATTCTGGGTGAGTCCAGTCTGATCGCTGATCTGAATAACAAGTTCGCGTTTGGTGACGGTGGCCATGGGGGTAGGTCTGGGGAAATTGGCAAAAGCAGGTTTTATATTGCCATGCCGGACTTCTCGATGTCACTTAACAGAACAGTTGTTGGTTACGCAATGAAAATGTTGAATTTTCGTTTATGGCACTTACAGCCATTTTTGCTAGAATTCATCAGGCTTTCAGAA
>JAYUWQ010000440.1:0-4245 GCA_043753485.1 bacterium | reverse complement strand
GCGGCCAGGGCCCAGGCGAACCCCACACGTTGAGCCCGCAGCACGATCCATGTGATGCCGCCGGCAATCATGAGGCCCCAGGCGCTGATTTTGTGCAGGAGGAAAACCGGCCCCAATTGACCGATCCATCGATCACGGCAACAATCATCAAGCGCGGTGCTGATGTGATCGATTTCCTCACGCACCTGAGTACCAATGACAATCTGGACCAAGGTGAGCCCCAACGTCAGCCACAACAGGATGCGGGAACCGCGGCTCAGGACTACCGCCGGCCGGCCCAGGCGGTGCCGCAGCCGGATGATCGCCAGAATCGCGGCACTGACGAGGGTCAGCGCACCTAGCATGTGGATGGTGATGTTCCACGGCTTGAGATTGGTTTTCACTACGACACTGCCCAGCCATGACACCACGCCAAACATGAGGAGGGCCGTGAAGAGCAGGATGGGAAGCCACCTATCCACCGGAAGATTTTGTTTACGTGCCACCCAGGCAGCCCCCAGGGAAAGCAGCGCGGTGGCCAGCATGGTAAGCCCACTGGAAGCCCCCACCAACCGGTTCCCGTATTCGGTCCAGGTGTGAACCGCGTTGAAATCCGCAATTGGCCGCTCATCCCCGGGTTTTGCATAACGGATTTTATAATCCTGAGGCAATTGGGAGACATCGGTCGGTGGGATCAGCCGCCCGAAGCACCATGGCCAATCCGGGCACCCCATCCCCGAACCGGTGGCCCTCACCACAGATCCTGCCAGAACGGTGCAGTAGAGCAGAATCAGGGTGGTCCATGCCATACGGCGGAGCCAGCGGTCAATGAATGAACTCAAAACAACGGGCATGGGTTGAATTTTGTACGCTGACACTGGGCCGGTAAAAGCCCACGGGGAAAACAAGCTCCGTCATCAGGCATGCTGCGCAGGAGTCCCTGCCCTGAAACTTGAAGACGGGTGATTCCGGTCCCGGGGAAAATGCCCGGAAGTCAGGGGAGGGGTACCACCCCGCACACTTACTTGACCTCCAGAGCAGGCGTCGCCGCAGCGGGCGGGACGGCGGGAGCGGCGGCCGGGGCCGCAGGAGCGGCGGCGGCCTGGGCCGCTTTCAGCTTTTCGGCGGCTTTTGCACCCACCGGGGAGTCCTTGAAAGTCTGCTGTTCGCTCAACCACGTCTGGAATTTCTTCTCATCCGTCACCACCTCCAATTCGGAACGCATCTGACCATGTACTGGACCGCAAAGCTGACCGCAAATAATGTCCGATTTGCCGGCTTTGGTGGGCACAAACCACATCCGCGAAAATTTACCGGGATCCGCATCCTGGGCAATCCGCATGGTGGGCAGGGCGAGATTGTGGATGACGTCCTTGGAGGTCACGTTGATTTCGATTTGCTTCCGGTTGGGAAGCACCAGATTACCGGTAATCACGTCATCCAAACCATTGGGATCTTCAGGGTCGATTCCGATCGGGTTTTGGCTGCTGATCAGGAAGCGGTCGGTGGCCCCAAATTTGCCATCGGCCCCCGGATACTGGAAATTCCAAGCGAACTGCTCGGCCCAGGCATTGACCCGGACCTCAGGATTGGGAAATTGATCCACCCGGTTGGCCCACAAGGGGAAAGCAAAACCCAACAGAAGAATGACCTCCGTGATAATCACGCCGATTTCCAAATGGCTCGAGGCATGACTTTGCACCCCGTGATAGTTGGCCTTGGGGTTCCTTTTATGGTACCCGCGCCAGAGGGTGATGACCAGAAAGATGGACCACCCGACAAAGAGCAGCAGCATGAACCAGTGCACGATTTCGAGCATGTGGTCGACCATCTGGCCGTGCTGGGAGTGAACTTCGGAAATGCCGAAAAGTTTATTGAGGTAGCCCATGGGAAGGAAAATCGTTGAGGGGTAACGGAGCGCTGAAGCGGAGATTAAAGCAGGGAATCAAGGTCGGTGCCGGCGGCCTGGCTGGCGGCATAACGTTTGGCACGGCGGGCAAAAGCGATCACCACAGCGACAATGCAGGTAAAAACCAGGGCCAACGCAGCAAACATGACGTAAACCGCGCCATTGGCGGCGAGGGTCGTGATTTGCCCATCCTGACCGATACAGGTCACGCAAGCAGGTCCGATGAATAAGGTGCTCATAATCAATCCACTGGTGGGGGTCAGACGATGATTTGGGGGGCCTTGCGGCGGAAAAACCAGATGCCGTAAGCGATCAGGAGCAGACCGAAGATACCACTACCGATCCCCATTGGCCTGATTTCGCGGGTAATCTCGTTGTCAGGGCCGAAAAAGGCATAAGCGGCAAAGCCAAAATCGAACAGAATGGCGATGAGTAGAAAAAACAGGTGGAATGTTTTCAATGACATAACGGCGGCGACGGGTGGAGGGTTAGTTCAGAAGCGCGGCCTTGATGGGATCAAGGAAAGCCAGCACAAACAGGAACATCATGGCGATGCTGAAAATAATGGTGAAGAACAGCACCTTATAGATAAGTCCGCGCTCGTGATTAAGGTGCATAAAAAGCAATCCCACGAAAGAAACCTTGATGGTGGCGATCAGCAATCCAATGGTGGTGTCGGCCCAATGGACCCCGGTTTGCATCCACGGCACATAGGCGACGGCTACCGTGAGGAAGGTTCCAAGGATCAGAACACCGCCTACCTTGAGGTAGGACCGCACGGTTTTGGCCAAGTCCACCGGGGCGCCGTGGGAGTCGTGACCGTCTTGGTGGACAGGAGTATCGGTTGAATGGTCCATAAGCAGCAGGGCTGGTTAGAGCAGGTAAAAGACGGGGAAGAGGAAGATCCAGACAAGGTCCACAAAGTGCCAGAACAAACCGCCTACTTCCACGCGGTTGGCGAGGTGCTCGGGGTTGCGTTTATACATCCTGCGTCCGGTGAAGAGAAAGTAACCCAGGACGATCGATCCCCCAACCACGTGCAGCCCGTGAAGACCGGTCATGAGGAAGTAGATCGCGTAATAGGGGCTGCGGCTGGGAGAGAAGTTTGTGTAGAAACGCTTGTCGCTGCGTTCGACCTGCACAGCCTTGGACTCATCATGCATCAGCGCATGCGCTTCGGTTTCCGGAGCCAATTCCTCGACGGATACCCTAAGGGCGGAGCGCTGCCAGTCGGCATTGGTCTCGTAGTCATTGGCATGGGCAGGATGCTTCTTCTTGAAAGCCTCTGTCGCTTCCTCCATGTGTTTGAAGAAAGCAGGTTTGAGTCCGGGGTAATACTTCCAAGCGAGGGATTTCTCCGGGTCCTTCACCGAACGGAGATCAATCAAATCCGCATTCAGAGGAATGCTGTCGCCCGTCAATTTTCCAGTAAGAACGACATCGTCGCGGAAAATAATCTCCCCCGCATTATACTTGGCCATGGACCGTTCATCCACGCGGAAAGCCAATGGATCTCCAGCTACCTGCAGGTTGAGGGTGGAAGCCGCCGCATCAGGATTTTCGGCGGTGAGGGCCTTGATTTTCCCGTCCAGTTCCTTGAGTTTGGCAGCAGAGGACACTTGCAGCTGCTGATGTTGGGCCATCAGGGTTTCGGCCTTGGCGGCATCGAAAGGAACGGGGAAATTGCCAGTTACGGCGCGCTTCATGTCCTCCACTCTGGCCTTGGGAGCATCGATACGTGCCTGCAAGGTGGCCAGTTTGGCCCGGACGTTCTCCAGATCCCGGTATTCCCGCTTTTGTTCACTCAGCCACGATTGGGTGAACTCCACTTCTTTGCCGCTGGGAGTGCGCACTTTGATGATCTGTCCGTCGGGCACCTCGCCGAATGGCTTGGCCCCGCCATCGTTGATGCGGCGGTGACGCAGGAAGGAGGTTTCACTTTTAGCGAGATTCACGGAGAAGGATTTGACCTCCCCAAGCGCTATTTTGTCGCCACGGTGTTCTTCGCTGGCATGTCCCGGGTGACCGTCCATGACGGTGCCATCGTGGAGAATAACAGAGTAGTGGGTGAATTTCCCGTAATACTCAAAGCTCTTGATACCCATGAACCCCAGCGCACAAAGCAGCGTGATAACCATGTTGATCTGATACCAGCCGTAGCGCCGGGCCTTCAAGGCCGCCCAGGCGGACACGATGGACACCGACGAAATGATCAGCACCATGGTATTGATGAAACCAGGAAGCACCTTCAATTCATGGAAAGGCCATGGAAAGTCTGCCCCGATACGCAGGAAGACGTAGGAAGAAAACAAGCCCCCGAAAAGCATGACCTCGGAAGCAAGGAAAAGCCAGATGCC
>JAYUWQ010000439.1:0-1749 GCA_043753485.1 bacterium | reverse complement strand
TGGCCGAGGCCAGCCGGGCCAGGTCGCGGGGCAGATCTGTCAGCACCACTGGTTTGGCCACGGACATGGATGCTGAACTGTCCAGCACCACGGCAATGCGTTGCACGCTGTTTTTTTCCAGCCATTGCGGGTCGGCCAGCAGCCATGTCAGGATCAGCACTCCCAGCAATTGCAACCACAGGGGCAGTGACCTGCGCAGCCGTTCCAGGCGGCGGCCGGCATCGCTTTCGCGGGGCAGGGATTCCAACAGAAACAGGGTGCTCACCGGAATCACCACGGCCCGCCGTTGCAGCAGATGAATCGCCAGGACCGCCGGGAGGCCCAACAACGCCAGCAATCCCCAGGGCTGGCCGAACATCACGCCCATGGTTCCACCGCCCCGGACGGGAGCGCCTCCAGTTGCAGGGCCTGGGGAAAGGGGAGCCCGGACGGAACCTGGGCGAGCGTCACACCCTGACGCCGGCAGGCATCCTTCCAGAGGGAGAAATGCCGCGAATACGCCGCTACATACCGCCTGAGCAGGGCGGGTTCGACCCGGCGTGGTTCACTCCGGCCGCTTTCCGCGTCCATAAAATCGATATTCCCCTGCCATGATGGATCTGCCTCCGCCTGACAAAACGGGGCCAGCACCACTCCGCGTCCCTGTTGTCCTGACAAGAGACCGGCCGCTCCTTCCGGCCCTCCGGGAAACAGCAGATCGCTCACCACCAACCGGAGCGAGCGGGCGCGCCACGGCACCCGGTCCAGCGGCAGGGCGGCAGGACTGTTTCCGGCAATGATGGCGGGGGGCGCCAGCGTCGTCCATGCCCCGGCCACGGCTGCTTCCGGCGGTACCGGCACCACCGTGGCCCCTTGGGCCAGCCAGACCTGCGGGGTGGCTCCGGCCCGCAGCGCTCCTTCCACGGTGAAGGCCATCAACTCCGCGGAGCGTTGCGCCTTTCCAGGGTCGAACCACATGGAGGGGGAGAGGTCCCATAACAAATCAACCGCGGGCCGCACATCCTCGCGGAACAGCTTCAGCGAATAGTTTCCGGTCCGGGCAAAGGCCTGCCAGTTGATTTGCCGCGGATCATCTCCGGGGGCGTAGGTCCGGTGGTCCTGGAAATCCAACGAACTTCCGGTTCCCATCCCCGCATGATTGCCCGCCATGCCCCGCCAGTTCTGCTGCCGCAGCGGCAGGCGGAACAAGCCCGCCCACTCCCGCGCCCGGGCATGGGCTTCCCGGACTGTCACAGGATCGGGTCCAGCCGGGGTGATCACAACCCGCCCTCCTGTCTGTCAGGACGATGCCGGCCCACTGCTGCCAGGGCCAGCAGGCCACACAGTGCCGCCGCGCTGCCCGCGATCCGACCCATGGCCGGATGGGGGCCCATGCCTGCCATCCCTCCCGGAATGGCCGTGGCGGCGGTCTTGAGGGCCGGCAGGTTCAGCAGGTCCGCGGCCAGCAGAAGCGCCGCCTGCACCAGCAGCAGGATCAGACCCGTGCCGAGGAGCGCGGTTTCGCTGTTCCGTTTGGATTCCGGGAAACAGAATAACAATAACTTTCCGGTAAACAGCCAGGCCATCAGCTGCAGAGTCACTGCGCGTTGATCCGCGGGAAGCCAGAGTCCCATCACCAGAAGCAAAAAACTCCAGGCCACGATGGCCCACGCAACGCCCTGGGGCCACCCATGACCTGCCATGCGCCACCGCTGCCATCCCTGGCGGGGAACCACCCGGGGCGGTGGCCACGGGGCGGTCAAAGCGGTC